>JACPZF010000009.1 GCA_016195615.1 Candidatus Gottesmanbacteria bacterium
AAAAGCTTTTGGAGGATTAGATTAAGAAGAGACTATCATTCTGCCATGTTCAAGGCTTTCGTCTATTTGGCACTTATTATTGTCTTAATAAGAAATTAGGAGTTTTGAAATGACCTTTCTATAAATTTCACTTATTATTTGTTCAATTTTTTTAAATGAATTTACTTCCACCATTACGTGGGCACAGAACGCAGCGTCAAAAGTATTTTTGTCAAAAGGAATTTTGTTATCGATAAGGAAAAATTTGGCGTTTTTAGTGTCCTGCTTATTCGCCTGGTCAATCATACTTTGGTTATGGTCAACACCAATGACTTCTTTTGCGCCGAAAGATAATAATAATTTGGCGGTCCTACCTGAACCAGAACCAAAATCAAGTACTTTCTTTCCGGACAAATTGCCGAACATTTTTTTTGCTTTAGCAAATCCCGGCTCGTAAGTCGTCCCTTCTATTCCCAATTTGCTATATATTTCGGCATTTTTGTTGCTATATTTATACATATAGTAAATAATTATAGTCTACTTGCCGATTTTTTCTCTCATTTCAAAATTAGATATTTTTTACCTTCGTTTTGTGTATTTTATCAAAATCTACTAATTATCCACGCTTTGGTCGAAATGACGAAGCAAAACAGTATTGGTATCGGGATTATAAGGTTCGGTGGGAACAATTACTCCTTCTTGGGACTTATTTAATACCCTTAGCTCGTCAATGACTCCGCCGAAATTATGAAAAGTTAGTTCGCCGGAAAGAGAAAAATCAATGGGCACGAGTGTTTTTGTAGCAATGCCATCGAGAAAAAGATTTAAGCCGTTTTTGCCCCAACTTACGGCCACGTGATGCCATTTCCCTTTTTCGAAGGAAGAGATCGAGGAAGAAACGGTATTTTCCGAAACGCCGTTTTTATACGTACCAAATTCCAACCGTTTGGAAAATCCCACGGTCTTTTTTCTTAAGGAAAAAGTTCTTCCTTCCCCTAGCGGAACGTCAAATAATGCTATTTCTTTTTGGTCTTCGCTTTCCCACAGGGGTTTGAGAAAAAATTCCAAGAAACCTTCATAAGGCAGGCTGAATTGTTCTTTAGAAAATTTCAATTCTAAATCGCTGGTATTTAAGGAAAGCCCAAGGTTGCCGGGATAACCGTGGAAACCCAGAGCAAAAGAAAAAGAGGGAGAAAGTTCGGTTAGTTCTAAAAGGGTTATGGTTTGAGCTGGCATATTGACAGTTTTGAAAAAATTATGGTTGTTTGTTTGTAAATATTCTTCCTGTTTTTTACCAAAAAGAAAAGAGGTTTTTAAAGAAAAATTGGCTTGGGGCAAATTATTAAAAGTAATCGGTACGTCTTCCGCGTGGTTTTGATTTGGGTCGTAATTAACCAAAATTAGCTTTAAGGTTTTTTTGTCCTTAGCAGCTATCGCCGTAACAAAACTTCCTTCTCCCTCAACTCTAATTCTTTGTCCGCTAAGATTGTTAAGAAGCTCTAGAGCATAATATTTAGGTTTTTTTTCTAAGCCAAATTTGTCATGGGTGATAAGTCCCCACCTGCCCCAGTATTTTTTACTCCCCGGCCCGTCTTTTATTTCAAAAGTAAAAGCCAGAGCCGCTCGGTCTATTAATTGACGAATCGCGGCAACAGCTTGTACGGCGTCAAAATTACCATCGTGCCAAGAACTATTTCCGGCTTCCGATCCCCACTCAGAAACAATAATAGGTAAATTTATAAACGCAGGGAAATTATTTAACAGGTTTTGTAAAACCCTTAAATCTTCGGCAAAATCAATTGAGTTTCGGCTGTAGCGATGATAAGAAAGAAAATCGAGCCTCAAATTATTGCGCTCTGCGTATTTTAAGAGGTCTTGCATCCAAGATTCATACATGCCAGTTGTCGCCGGTCCGCCGATTTGAAAATTGTTTATGTTTCGGGCCGACCGGGCTCCTTGGACAGTTTGGCCATATAATTCGAGGTAATTTTTACCGCCGTAGGTTTTCCATTTACCAAAAAGGTCCGGTTCATTCCAAACTTCATAATAAACATGATCGAGATTTTTTTGCCCTTGGCCGCGACCCGAGTAGTGTTCAATAGTTGCCCGTACCAAATCGCGCCATTTACTCCAATCCCGAGGTTTGCCAACAACATCATCTGAGAAATCCAAAGGCATGTAGGATAAAGAAAAAAAAGGTAAGGCGCCGGTTGTTAAAATATCATCGACTGTTTGATCAAGTTTTGTAAAATCATAACCGATGCCGATGTCAGAGTTTTTTTTAACAACTTCATACATATCATAAAGATGATCAAGACGAATATATGAAGGAGAGAGCTTTCTGGTATCGCTTATTACCGCAGACAACACTCTGCCTTTTTCCTCTCCGCCTTGGGCTAGAGCTTGCCAAACTTTCGGCACCGGCCCCAGGTTGGAATTATAATCAACGATTATGTTAGCCGGAGTTCCGGTTGCTCTGCCGATTATTTTTATTACCACTTGCGCGCCAAATATTAAAAATGGCAGGAGAAGAAGCAATAAAAGAATCAGAAAAAATTGTCGATTTAATTTCCGCATAGATTTTATTCGAGGTAATCCTTAAGTTTCTTGCTTCTTGAAGGATGCTTAAGTTTTCTAATCGCCTTGGCCTCAATTTGACGGATACGTTCCCTCGTCACGTTAAATTCTCTTCCCACTTCTTCCAGCGTGCGTGGCTTGCCGTCGTACAAACCAAAACGAAGTACCAAGACTTTTTTCTCGCGATCCGAAAGCGTACTTAGAACTTCTTCAATTTGCTCTTTTAAAAGTTGTCTGGAGGCGCTGTCGTAAGGAGTCGGCTGGGAGATATCTTGAATAAAATCGCCCAGCAAGCTGTCTTCGTCGTCGCCAACGGGAGTTTCGAGAGAAGTCGGCTCTTGCGAAACCTTGACAATTTCTCTGACTTTACTAATATCAATACCCATGGCATCGGCCACTTCTTCCGGAGTCGGTTCTCGTCCCAATTCCTGCATTAACCGGCGCGAAGTACGAAGATACCGATTGATAGTTTCCACCATATGCACTGGAATGCGGATCGTTCTGGCCTGATCAGCGATCGCTCTGGTAATGGCTTGGCGAATCCACCACGTGGCATAGGTGGAAAATTTATAACCTTTACGCCAATCGTATTTTTCGACGGCTCTTATTAACCCTTGGTTTCCTTCCTGGATTAAATCCAGAAGGCTCATGCCCCTGCCAATATATTTTTTGGCGATGGAGACAACGAGCCGAAGGTTGGCTTCGGTTAGTTTCTTTTTGGCTTTCTGATCTCCCTCTTCGACTTTCTTAGCCAACATAATTTCTTGTTCAAACTTCAAAAGCGGTACCCGACCGATTTCTTTTAAATACATCCTCACCGGATCACTGACATAGGTTTGATTAATCTCCGAAAGTACTTCTAATTCTTTTTCTAAATCGGCTAAATTCTTAGAATCCATTTCTTCTTCAGAAGAAACTGACTCAAACACATCGATTTTTTCCGCCATCAGGCGGTCATAAAGCATGTCGACTTCTCCCAGATGCTCCTCGGCCTTGGGAAAAACCGCCAGAATTTCGTCTTGGGTTAAAAATCCCGATTTCTTACCTTTATCTAAAAGCTGTTTGATGGATTCCGGAAGAGTTTGTTTTTTTGCTTTTTTGGTTTTTACCATAGTCTCTATTTTAGCTTTATTTGGGGTTTTTAGGTAGTCACTCTTTTTTCGCCGTTAATTGTTTAATTTTCAATGCCGTCTCGTCAAACTGGGAATTTAAATTTACTAAATCTTTATCGTTCGTGACTGTTTTTATATCATCACCAAGTCTAACGAGTTTATCTTTTAAATAAAAAAGTTCTATCTCTTTGACAATTTCTTTGAATTCCTCTTTTTGCTCTTCTAGAGTTTTTTCTTTTAGATCTAAAAGAAATAATTTATCAGTAAGGCTAATTAACTCCGAAGGAATTTCGCAGACAAATTTTTTAATTTCCCAATTTTGATGAGAATTTAAAAAATTTAGCGCCTTTTGTAAAATTTTTTTGGCCGCGTCATTTTTAAAATAATCTAAAATCGCGGTTAATTCTTTTTCCCAAATTTTGGGCGTCTGACTTTGTAAAACCATCGCCACTAAGTATTCTTCCAATAAATCGCGTCTGCTTCTTTCGAGTAGCCTAGGTACTGGTTTAGTCGCTAAAACAGGCAGTTTTTCTTCTTTGACGATTCTTTGGGCTTCCATCTGGAGAATTTCACTATCGACGTTTAGTTTCCTTGCCAATTGCTTTAAATAAAAATCTCTAACTACTAAATTTTGGATCCGAGATAGTATTGGCAAAAGTTCATCAGTAATATGTTTTTTGCCTTCAGGATCTTCGGGATTATATTTTTCTAAAGTACTATCGAGATAGAAATCATAGATAGGAACCGCTTGTTTGACCGCGGAAGTCCATAGCGAAGAATCTTTCTCAATACATTCATTGGGATCTTTAGCCGTTTTTAATCTAATTACTTTAATCGTAAAACCAAGGCTATCAGCCAGTTCGATACCCCGTCTTGCCGCCATATCACCAGCCAAATCGGCGTCTAAGGACAGAAGCAAACTATCGCAAAATCTTTTCAAAAGTCTAAGCTGTCCTTCGGTTAGAGCCGACCCTTTAATCGCGACGACATTACTTGTACCAATCTGATAGGAAGAAATGCAATCGATTTCCCCTTCAACGATAATGGCTTGGTTTTGTTTTCTGATCGCTTCCTTGGTGATATCCAGTCCATATAAAACATTCCCTTTTATATACACCGGCGTTTCGGGACTATTAATATATTTAGCCTCTTTCTCTTCCGCTTCGTTTTCTTGGGGTAATTTTCTCCCGGCAAAACCGACGACATTGCCTCGGTGATCCTTAAGAGTAAAAATTAATCTGCCGCGAAAACGGTCGTAATAAGAATTTTTATTGCGATCGCGAATAATTAGTCCTGCCTGCTCCAGGTCGTCAACTTTAAAACCTTTTTTTAGGAGAAATTTGGAAACCCCCTCCCAGGCGTTTGGCGCATAGCCGATTTTAAAGAGCTCTAATGATTTCTTTGTGATACCTCTTTTTAAAATATAATCTAGGGCTTTTTTACCGCTCTCGTGGCTCGTTAAAAGATAATGATAAAATTCGCTCGCTAGGTGATTTAGTTGATAAAGTTTCTCTTTCTGCTGTGATACCCCTTGGTCAAAATGAATATTTTGGAGCTTCACTCCGGCTTTCTTGGCTAAGATCCGAAGCGCCTCCGGAAATTCGATGTTGTCGATTTTTTCGGCAAATTCAAAGATGTCGCCTCCGACGTTACAGTTTCCTACCGCAAAATTACTTGTTATAAAAGTATGATCACGATCAACCGTAAGATTATATACGGGACCCCGATACTCTTCTTGTTTTAATTGTATTATGGGTAACAACCAATATTGGGAACCATCTTTGCCATAGTAAATTAAATTATACTTTTGTCGTGCTTCGTCTGACCAAATAACGGTAAAAGATTTTTTATGATTAACCAATAACTTATCAATTTTAGGTCCATTTGTATACAAAGTGGGAAAAATATGTAAACGCAATAAAATATCGATAAGCTGTTCAGCCAGTATTTCTGAAACCGTAGTAATAGATTTATGCCGGTTTTGAGAACGGTTAGCTATAAAACTAGTACCATCTCCTTTAAAAACAGCCTCAATAATAACAAATTGTTGTGTCGTTGGTAACTCCTGAAAAATAAATGGGATATGTTTATTGGCCGCGCCTTTACCGACCAAATTCTCAAATATATTAGCCAGTTGCGATTGACAGGCTGTAATTTCGATTCCAGTTTTATGACCATTTGACCGTCTGTGTATTTTGGCTTGTAGAGCAAAAATTTTTTTTATAAGAAAAATTATTTCCTTGGCGAATTTTTCCTCGTGATTGCCCAAGCTGAATCGAATATAACCCCTATGTGTACTACCTTCGGCAATAAAATATCCTAACAATTTCAAAAAGTTCTCGTTGATATGAATTTGAAATGGGATTTTTTTAGGTTTAGGCCCAAAATTTGTGACTTTATTTAGGTAGTTTGATAAATCAAGCATCCCTATTTTTTTTTCTATTGTTCTTATTGGATAAAGTAGTATGTTTCCTCTTTTTAATTCTCCTGCGGGAATTTTTGTTATTGGAAGATATTTATCAATTAACTTTTGATATTTATCTATGTTGCTTTCGCGAATTTTTAAGTACTTGTTGTAACGTCGGGAGAAATTCTTGTATTTCTTCTGTAAATATGGGGCCCCTTTCATCACAAAAACATTGTGGTCTGTGGTCAAACGAACATCTTGTTTTATTTTTCTAAGTCGTATTTTAACTAAATTACCATTATATTGATGAACTAATACATTCGTTATTTTTCTTATATTTCCTTGGCCAGATATTACCCAGTGGTTGTGGTCGAGTTCCTCGATATTGTGATAACCAAAAGGGGTCTTGATTTTTTCTCCGGGTGGCAAGCAGCCAAAACAGTGCCAAATTTGCCTCTCCGGAGAAACGATAAAAGAGGGGGTTTTTTCGTTGTGGAAAGGACAAATCCCTTTAAAATTCCTACCAGCCCTTTTCAATGTCACGTATTCCGAAATAAAGGTAACAATATCGATTTTACTCTTAATCTCGTCAAGATTGTCCATAGCTTGGAATGTTCAATATTCCAAGCGCATTATATACTATTTAGGAAGGGTTTAAGCGTTCTCTTAAAATTGCCGGTATTTGACCTAAATTAGTGATAAGAAAAAGTCCATTGGCATTATTTTCTTTGAAAAACTTAGCTTCAGCGGTCGGTGTATATAAAGTTTGCATTAAAAACGATGTTATGCCTTGAAACCGACTGTCTGTTTGGGATAATTCTAAAAACATCGCCGCATCCAAAGGATAAATATCTCCTCCTGCCGTTACTATTTTAGGATTTTCTTTTAATATTTCTTCTAATTTGGCATAAAATTTGGGTCTTCTAAGATTAATGTCCAATCCGTATCCGGGGATTTTCATTTTTACTCTTTTAATACCCTCCCATTTGGGATCAACGTAATATTTCTTAGCATCACCCCTAATGGTTACTAAATTAAAAATTCTTTGATCACCTTTCTCAATTGCTTTCCTTACGTTGGCATCGGAAGAATTGGTAACAATATGGATTGCTAGAAAACCATCCAGTTCTCTTAAAACATCAAATAATCCTTCCTGGAGTTCCACAAATTCAGGATTATAGCTTTTTCCATAGAGCTCTTGTAAGAATCTATCTTCATTTTCTTTGCTCGGCAAATTAAGTCTTTTACTTGCGAAAAAAGGGTCGATGCGTAAAATAGCCAGCATCAACGAGGTAACTGCAGTTTGGGTTACCATAACATCAGCCCGACCAGATGCAGTTACTACTCCCTCATAAATCCATCCGAAACGATTAGGAGCAAAAGTAACTAATGTTTTGTGTAAATTATCTGCGAAAGAATAAAGCAAATCGTATCTTTGTCGCGGAAAACCTGTTTGTTTACAAAATTCTGCGGCGTGGACATCTCTAAATTTTTCTCCATTTAAATGGGCTAAAAATCCATCAAAATCAAAAACCCCTGCCGGTTTTCCTGCCTCAATTGTTGACATAGCATCTCAAAATTAAACCGTGGTTTCTGTTTTCAGTGTTAGGTTATTTATATCAACCATTCCTATTTCTGCCTTCTCTTCGGAAGAAATACGGTTATAATGATTATATAGTCTTGGTGCTTTTTCTTTAAGTAGTTGTGCTAGCTGTTTTAAATATAAACCGCTAGGATGTTCCTCTAAAATTTCATTGGCAAACATATGTGCCAAAACTGCAGTTCTATTTGCTCCGTCTCTTTTTGATCTTGTTATCCTCTCGGCAAGATTTACAACTAATTCTTGAGGCGTAGATGATTCTATTGTAACTTCATCTAGCCATCTCATGGCCCTAAAATATTTATTATTATCACTTCTGTGTCCCATTCTGCCGGCTGCTTCTAATAATATTCTGGGAAGAGTGTATCCTTCGGGTTTTGCACCGGTTGTCATTTCTTTAATATATGAATAAGGAACCGATTTAGAATTATGTAAACCAACTGGTTCTTTTCGTTTTCTTGTTTTCGCAAGTTCTTTATATAATTTCGGGTTGAGCCTTAGGGCCTGATCCATAACTATTCCTAGTGTTAAATTACAATCAGTATATCTATTTCTCGTCCATTCTAATCCGTACTTCTTTGCCACGTCTCTGGGATCGGGGCAGGCTTGAGAAAAACCCTGTTCAAATAATTGTCTTTTGGGACTGTGATTTACGTATTTATCTCCATGATCTCCAAAAACGGTGTAACCACCGAATTTACGCCCACCATATTTTCTTTCTGGCTGGTATTCTGTTGACATATGATCTACAAATTCTATTTTGGTCCGATAACTTGTAAAATATTTCCGTCTGGATCCATCGCCATATTATAGCATTGTGTTCGTAATATAGCTTAAATCAACCTTTATCTCTTTACACCAAAAAAACACTACTGTAAAAATACAGATTTATTAAAAAAGAGATTTATTCTTAACTATTGCACCATTCCTTCTAGAATGTGTTTTTCCGGTTTCTGATCGTCTACTACCTCCCAGGTTACAACCACAAAATCATATCCTTCGTACGCATTTTGGTCGGAAGTATAAGACAGGCTATAGCTGCCGTCAGCTTCTTTGGTAAGCTTTCCCGTTGAAAAAAACTTCACGGGATTACTGCCTTTAACAACCAGCCATCCCTCGTAAAAAGTTCCTTCTTTGGGATCGGGAAGCTTCGCTGTCAAACTAAGATATAGCTTGCCGTCTTTTCTTAAAACGTAGGCCATACCAGAGCCTTTGCCGCCGCTGACATCAAGTAGCGTTCCTTTTTTCGTCCCTGCTTCCTTCATCAGCATTGCCATTAAATCAGCCGCGGTCATATTTTTATTACCGGCCTCTGTGCTGGTTTTTACTTCCGGTGAGGCTGTTTGACTTTCGTTTCCTGATAAACCCCTTTGGGTGTTATGGTAGCAGCCGCCAAATAGTAAGGCGCTTAAGATCGTGCCAACTAGTAACGTTTTGCTTTTAAACATTGTTTCACCCCCTTCCCAAAAAATCTCAAAGTTAGATTAACTATTTTGTCGCTAACCTAGGTACCACAACTTCCACCGCCTTCTTTTTGGGGAATCAAATTTGGAATTTTGGCAATTTCGGAAGCAACATTCTTTCGCCATTGAGAGCCGGCCGAATAGTTATATCCCATCACCTCCATTGCGTTCACCTTTTCCCAATCAATGTTTTTCTTAATTTTAAAATAAAGACCGGTTTGGATGTAGTTGTGAGGAAACCAAAATGAGTTAAAATAAAGAGCTTCTTTATACAACTCTTCTTTAGATAGCCCTTGTGATGCCCCAAGCTGCAAAAGTCCTAAAAGAGCTGAGCCATGGTTACAGTCTTGAAAGAAAGTTGAATTATCACAACAGGGGCGATAGGTATTTTGGGCAATTTTAGTAACCAGCGCTTCCTGCTCGGAAGTTAGGTTAACTATTTTGAATTTATTAAAATAGGCTCCACCATTTTTCTCTTTTCCCAAGTTCCAACCTCCGGTTGAGGCAAAATTAAAAAGTGAGTCTCCTAAAATTGGGCTTTTTTTATTGGTTGACATGTAATTTGCCAGTCCTATTGGCCAGAGAAGATTGACATAGTAGTTGGCATTTTCTCTGGTTAAAAGAATTGCTTTATCTATCGGTTTATCTAAAACGTCTTTAAGATCGTCTGGCAATCCCGCTCGTTCCTGATAAAGCGCCTTAAATTTCTGTCGATCTATTACTCTGTTTTCCACCAGTTTTACCACACTGTCTTTTAAGGCAATCTTACTTTGAAAACCTTTTTCGGGAAGAACTTTGGCGACAACCTCGTCATAAATTTTACTACTTGTTTTTGGATTAACTAAGACGTTAATCTTATTATCCCGCGGGTTAACTATATCTCTTGGGGCTAGTAATTTTACTATCGCCGGATCTGTCTTGAGCATCGTTATAGCCATAGAGGCCAAGATGACGGTTAGAAAAAGGAGTAATACCAGCCATGGCCACATCGTTTTTTTAAACGATGGGTCTTTCGGCAAAGGACAGTCTTTTCCGCCTTTTTGGAAAAGCTTAAGTTCATTTGTTGTCAACCAAAAGGGAACAAGCATTAGACCGAAAGACAAGGCTTTAAGTTCCAGCCCCTGCAGTGGAAATACCGTAAGTCCTCCCGCCACTCCTATGGCTGATAGGAGCGTTGAGCCGCATACCGGACAGGCTGAGGCTAATACTCCGATAACCGCCCCCAAACCGCCTCCGGTATAACTTCTAAGTTTTGGAAAACCGTATTTTCGAAAACGATAAACCAGAAGCGGGACATTTATGCCAAAAAGAACCAGTGTTCCGATTGTTAAAATAACATAAGGCCAGAAATATAAAGGAACTCCATAAAAGTTTCGTATTAGATTGTCAATACTGGCATTAAGACGAAGACTCCAGTAAAAAAGAAGAAACAACCCCAAACTAGACATCGCTCCGATTAGTCCGTAAAATAAGCCGCTGAGAAATTTATTCCCTTGTTTTTTTGTTCTTTTCCGTGGCTTCGTTGTTTTTTCCATAACTAATAGTTAGCTATTTCCTCCACACCCATCTGACAAATTCCAAATTTCAGTTACTTGTTGGCCCGTGAAATGATATTTTTGAATCAGAACTTTCGCTAATCCTCCATAGACATACCACCGCCAGCATTTGCAGCAACAGGGACCCTTTTCCTCAGAATTTTGCATGGCAAAATCATAGGCTTTTTGTTGCTCAGCTGTTAATTCGTCGTCATAATGAACCAGCAATTTTTTAGCCAAACTTGCTTCAACATCATAAGGATCAGGAGGAACTTCTTTTATATCCTGATATTTTTTAAGTCCCTCAACCTGTTTGCTATATCGATTATAGTTCATCGGACTGCAGCAAGAACCCTGCAGTCGAGCATTGTCTGACATGGTTAATATAGACTTTTGGAAGCTTGGGGAGCAAGACGAATTGCCATGTGTGCTTAAATAATCAAATCTTGCTGCCAAAACCTTATCAATAGTTTCAGAGGGCTTTTCTGGCTTGGCTGATTTAGGAGAAAGATTAAATGGTCTTACGATAGCAATATATAAATAGACGAATCCAAGTAAGACTAAAAATGCTATAAAAAATGATTTTACGAAGTTCCGATGCATTATAAAAGGATATAGAAAATTATTTTTTATGTCAACCTAATTAATTAAGACTTTTTCTTTTCATTAAAACGGCGTTGAAAGCGACGATGACAGTGCTTGCCGACATAAAAAACGCGGCGAGCGCCGGTTGGAGAAAAATGCCCTTGAAGGCTAGAACACCACCGGCTAAGGGAATGGCAATAATATTGTACGCTGTGGCCCAGAAAAGATTTTGCATCATTTTTGCAAAAGTTATTTTCGATAATTTGATAATTTTAACAATATCTCTCGGATCATTTCGAACCAAAATTATCCCCGCTGACTCAATAGCCACGTTTGTTCCCGCACCGATAGCTACTCCCAAGTCAGCCTGTACCAAAGCCGGTGCATCATTAATTCCATCTCCCACCATGGCAACTTTTTTCCCTTTTGTTTGCAAAACTTTTACTTTGTCAGCTTTATTAGAGGGTTTGACATTGGCGAAGTATTCATCTAAACCTAGTTCGTCACTTACCCATTTAGCTACAGCTTCTGAATCGCCAGTAATCATCGCGGTTTTTATTCCTAAATTTCTAAGTTTCTCTACCGCCTCTTTTGATTCCGGTCTAATTTTATCAGCCAGAGAAATAATCCCTAAAAGTTTTTTTTCTTCTAAGATATAAATTATTGTTTTTCCCTTTTTATTTTCTGCCTCAATCTTTTTAACCATCCCCATAGGTATTGTTTTTTCTAAAATAGAATTGCCGCCGATGACAATTTCTTTTTCACCAATTTTTCCCTTTACTCCTTGGCCGGTAATAGCCGAAAAGTCTTTAATTTTTAAAAATTTGATATTCCTTCGCCTTGCCTCCTTAACTATTGCTAAGGCCGTAAAGTGTTCGGAAGCAAATTCCACTGAAGCAGCTATTTGCAGTAATTCATTTTCAGAATCGCCGCTGAGATTCCATATTTTGGAAACCCCATATTCTCCCGCCGTTAAGGTCCCGGTTTTGTCAAAAAGAACGGTATCAATATTTCTAGCAGATTCCAAAGCCATTCTTTGTTTAATTAAGAAACCGTTTCTGGCAGCCATGGAGGTGGAAATAGAAGCAACTAGCGGAATAGCAAGTCCCAACGCATGCGGGCAGGTAATTACGAGTACGGCGACAGTTCTGGCCAGGGCAAAACTCGCCTCAGCGCCAGAAACGAACCAGGTGATAAAAGTAATGCTTCCGCTTATGATGGCGATTATCGTTAAATAAAAAGCCGCTCTGTCGGACAAAATTTGCAAACGCGACTTGGAAGCTTGTGCGTCTTCGACGAGACGCATGACCCCCGAGAGAAAAGTCTCTTTACCAATTTTTGTAACTTTAATCGTCAGACTGCCGTTGCCATTTGTTGTTCCCGCGATCACCTCACTGTTTTTACTTTTATTAACGGGTTTTGATTCACCAGTCATCATCGCTTCGTTAACGTCTGACTGTCCATAAGTGACGATACCATCGACGGGAATCTTGCCTCCCGGCCGAACTAAAATTACATCGCCTACGATAACTTCGCTTAAAGATATTTTTTCCGTTTTAAAACCGCGCCAGACTTCTGCCGTATCCGGAAGTAATTTCGAAAGCTCGCCCAAGGCGCTTTGCGCGCCCGATACGGCTTTTGCTTCCAACCAGTGCCCTAAAAGCATGATGGTAATTAGAGTCGCGAGTTCCCAGAAAAGAGTTTCCCCAGAGGTAAAAAGTGCATAAAGACTATAAATATAGGCTACCGTTATCGCCATTCCAATTAACGTCATCATACCCGGCTGCCTACCCTGCAGTTCGGCCCTCGCACCCTTAAGGAAGACGCTTCCGCCGTAGAAAAAAATTACTGAACCTAGAATCGGCGCGACAAATTCTGATCCGGGAAAATTAAATAATTCAAAATTGAATAATTTTTTTAAAATTCCTGAATACAAAACGACCGGAATGGTAAATAGTAAATTAATCCAAAACATCCGCGATAAACTTGTCAGAGAGTGACCTTTATGCTCGCCGGTCATATCTGAAGATACTTTTTTTGCTAACAATTTCATCCCGCACTTCGGGCACATTAAGGGTTTTTCCCGTACGACCTCCGGATGCATCGGACAAGAAAATATTTCCATATCAATTCTTCTTCTTTAGTTTCTCAGGCGAAAGCGGAGGAGGCGGGACTCGAACCCGCGAGAGCTTGCGCTCGCGCGCTTTCCAAGCGCGTGCCATAGCCGCTAGGCGACTCCTCCAGTACTTTTGCGTCGCGTAATAAATTACTTCGTAATTTAAACGCGACAGCCACGTTTAAATTTTCGAAGAAAAATTTATTACGTGGCGTCTCTGGGAGGACTCGAACCTCTAACCTTTGGGTTCGGAACCCAATGCTCTATCCAGTTGAGCTACAGAGACTTGTCTAACTTTATTAAGCGCTATTACTGCTTTGGCAAATATTTGAATATCGGCCGGGAAAGTTAGAGTTTCTCTTACTTCCTTAGTTGACAACCATTTTGCTGCGGAAACTTCGAAATCATGATTTTCGATATCGCCCGATTCATATTCCATCAAGAAAAAGTAAACCGTTTTATAAATTTTTTGGCCTTGGTACGTATAAAAATAGTTCGTATGAAATGGCTCGGTCAAAAGTATTTTGGCTTTTATTCCCCCTTCTTCTTCCACTTCCCGCAAGGCTGTTTCTTCCTTGGTTTCATTATCCACTTTGTCGCCTATTAAGCCTTTAGGGAAACTCCAACCTTTATGCCGAGAATGCTGCGTTATTAGCCAATAGATTTTACCTACCGTTATTTTATAAACAATTCCTCCGGCGGAAAATTCCCGTTTAGAATGCCGCTGTTGCAATACCATGGCGGAAGATGCAGGATTCGAACCTGCGCCTCCTTTGCAGGAGAACGGTTTGCGAGACCGTCGCCTTGAACCGCTCGGCCAATCTTCCAAATTTGGCGCTCCCACCATTGTCCATCCAAGTAACAACCGGAGTTTCGCGAAAAGATAAATATTTGCCAAGTTCTTCTTTGACCTTTTTTTCATCCATACCGCCTAGCAAAATTAAAAGCCGACCGGGGAATTTAAGCTTGGTATTGACGTTTAAAATTATATCGTTCCATTTTTTCGTGAAATAAAAATCCTTTAGTTCGCTATAAAGATAAGATTTGCCGCCAGTGGTTATGCCCTCCGTGGTTATTCTATGATCCACCTCTTCTGGTTCCACCGTTGCTAGCACGTAGGACACAAACATTAGAGCCAACATCACACCGATTAATAAAAATTCTTTAATAAATAGGAGAATTACGCCGATTAAGAATACGATAGCGGCGATTGTTGTGAAATAATCGCGATCCCGCCTCTTAAATGGCCGCGATGGTGATTTCCACTCTAGTAGAGTTTTTATTTCTTTCGGTACTTGAGGTTCTGGCTTGTCCTCCGAAGCTTGAGCGAAGGAGGGTTGATTTTTATTTCTTCCAAACATATGCTTTATTTCATTTTACTTATTTTCCAAACGACAAAACCACCGACTGCTAAAGATAAAATAATAACTATCCATGATTGAAAGTCAGACATAAAATTATCTTTTTTTTATCAAAAAATAAATAAAGACAAACGTGACCGCACTAACTATCGACCCCCATGCGTAAAGTTCAAGTAGGCTCATCTTTTACCTCCACGAGTTAAGAATAACACGGCCCAAAGTGAAAATCCAGCCCAGATGAGTGGTCCAATGCCGGAAACAATAATTTCGGCTGTGGTTTTTCTCTCGATCGAAGGTGCAATTATACCTCCAGCCAACCACGCTACAGCAAAGTTTGCAAAGAACTCTGCCAGAACGAATCTTTGATCTCTAAATAAGGGTCTCACGAAATAACATTACTACTTCCTAGCCCAGTTGTAAACCAATTATGCCAAACACGACCATAACAGCGCCAATTTTTTGCAACAATTTTAGTCTTTCCTTTAAAAAAATATAGGCGAGTAAAATAGTTACCAAGGAAGAACCGGCAACTATTGCGGTCACATAGGATACTTCGTATTTAGTCACGGCAAAGTTATAAGCGGTAAAACCAGCAGTATCTACCAAAGCCATGCCAAAAACCAGTTTGTAAGGTATATTTATGACTTTTTTTCTCACATCCACTTTTTTAAATACCAGTAAGAAGAAAGAGGATAGAGCAATTGCCGTCCTAAATAATAACGAGGTATAAAACCATCCCGCGATTCGGGAAAATGGTGCCAAAAGTACGAAGGTTATTCCGGTATAATGGCTGCAATTACAGCAAAAATTGCGCCTTTATACAATCTCGACGTGTTAATTTTCTTGATGGCATCCAAGTTTACGGAAAGTAATGTAACTCCGACAAAAACAATAAAAATACTGGTAACCTTAATTAAATTTAGATGTTCTTTTAAAAAAATGATTCCCAAGATACTTGCGATAGCATAGCCTCCTTGACCTATTGGTCCAACGATGGAAATATGACCAACTTTTGCTCCGTGCATGAAACTTAACCAGGCGCCCATATTGAAAATTCCTAAGATAAAAACGAAAAATAATGCCTCGGTGACTTTAAGAGGTATAAAAAACACCAACGGCAACATCAAAAGCAGTCCGACAAATTGAAATACAAATAGACCAAAGATTTCGCCCAGTTTTCTCGAAACTTTCGCTCCCAAAAAATCCATCGTTCCCCAGCCAAGCATGGGAATAAGAGATAGTAATAGAGGTAGGAGAGAGAAATTCATATTTATTCTTCACCGCGACCACCTCAATTTCCAGCTGCTTTTTTCAGCGGATCGAAAGATTTGATATCTTCCATCGGGAAATGTTTTACGTTAAGAGTAAGTAACATTAAATTATATTCTTTTGCAGTAGCGGCAATCAAACAATCATTTAGGCTTAAACTGCGAAAGTTTTTAGCATATTGTTGATAATAGAAACCTCCTTGTTTGGCTATGTCAATTTCTATCGGGAACGTTACAAAATTGGCAAGGAAATCCTCGGTGTAAGAAAGTTCTGTGGGAAAAACATTTTGGAAAATCTCTGCAATAGAAATGGTGGAAATGCAATGAGAATTTTTTTCCTTTAATTCAGATAAAGTCTCAACTATGTCTGGTCTTCCCCGAATCGCCCATATTAATATATCGGTATCAACCAAATACATATTTAAATATCGGTAAATGTCCTTTCGGCCGCCTTCCTGGTTTTTGTTAACCAACGCGTAACATCTTTCTTGGTCCGCCATTCAGGATGGTTTTTGGCGGTAAAAGTACCAGCAACCCTACGCAATGCCCTCTCAAAAGCTTGGGGATTCCACCTTTTTTTGCCTACTATTTCTGCGACTTCATCGTCTTTTTTTTCATCTTTAAGAATAACAATATTGCCTGCCTTAACCATTTCGAGGTAATCGGAAATATTCTGGCGAAACTGGCTGATAGAAACAGTAATTGTCATCGATCAACTCCCATGATATAGATATTAGTACAATATGTACATATTGTCAAGATAGCCTTTGGGCAAATTCTGGAGAATTAATTTTGGCTTTTTGCATGATTGTATGCTATTATTTTTTGATTACATCGAGTCTGACTCGATTATAAAACCTAGGTTTCAAAAATTACAATCATTATGTCTTCCTTTCCCTTTGCTTATCTAGTCATTATTTTACAGCTAGTAATGATTGAAGGTTTGCTGTCTTTAGACAATGCGGCAATTTTAGGAACATTGGTTGCTAACCTTCCTACCACTCCTATTCCGCTACCAAAATTTTTAAACTTTTGCGCCCCCTTTTTGCATCGCCATTTTAATAACCAAAGATTCTCCGCGTTAAAAGTAGGAATCTTGGGGGCCTATTTGGGTCGGGGGTTAATGCTTCTGGCTGCTAACTTCATCATTTATAACCCCTGGCTTAAAATTATTAGCGCTTTGTATTTACTAAAACTTTTTTTTGCCGCCTTAAGTAAGCGAGAATTTAAAAGGCATCAGCACCCCAAAAATGTTTCTAGTTTACAAACTTTTTGGCGCGTAGTTCTAACCGTTGAGTTAACAGATTTAGCATTTAGTGTTGATAATGTCATCGCGGCTGTCGCCTTATCCAACAAAATTTGGCTGGTGGTAACTGGTGTTGTTATCGGCATCACCATCATGCGCTTTGCGGCTCAGTTTTTTACGGTTTTAGTAAACAAACAGCCGGAGTTTAAAAATATCGCTTATCTTTTAGTTCTTAACTTTTCCTTAGAAATTTTAATTGAAGAATTTTTGGGAGTGAAGTTTGGTGATTTCACTCGGTTTTTCGTGTCTTTATTAACTATAGCCGGTTCCCTTATTTATTTACGACTGACTATTCTTCATTTTCTTAATCCAATCTTATTTAGAATTAGTCAATTTATGGGAAAAGTAGATAATCTCGGAGAGAAAATTTTTTCGCTGGCTTAAGTTTTCAGTTCGAAAACTGAAATACTCTCTTTTATTATTATCATCGCCACGACTCCTTCCCTTAAATTTTATTCAATCGTAAAACCGCAGTTTAATAATCCATTTGGAATATTATTTATACCATATTGTTTATTACCATTTTTAACATAAAGAATGTTTCCGTACTTCCTGTCAAAAAATGATGGGGCATCAAAAGGCCAGGGGGTTTTTTGAGAAACATAAATATCAAAGTTATTATATATATTTATTAAAGATTCTTTTGCCTGCGGCTCGCAGTCTATTGAGCTTGTCTTAGATAAATTAGAAGATAAGACTGGGACTTTAGAGTTTTCGTCAGTAATAATAATCCCAGATGGTAAAAAGCTGCTTCCTTTTTTAGCTAAAACGTATATTTTCTCTTCACAACCCCAGGCATGCGTACAACGCATATCCTCACTTATTTCAAATTGACTTCTTATCTGATTAACAATTTCGTCGGTAGAGATATCACTTATAAATATTGTGGGTTTAAAATTTTTTAGTCTGTTTCGGTACACTTCATTTTTAATTTTACTTATAAGAATTATTACCAAAATGACCGATGGTAATAATATGAGAACAAGAATAAATATTAATAAACTCTTTAAGTAATTCTTTGTCGAAATAGGTTTCTTTTCGTTATTTATAATATCCATATAAATCCTTAGTTAAACTATTAACTCGCAATAATTCGAAACAATTGGTAAAACCACCCGGTCCGGGAACCTAAATATCATTATATAGCAATGTTAAAACGAAATATCAGATTTCATAATGAAATATTCGAGAGGTAACACTGGTAACAAATGTTTCTTTGGTTTTTTCAAATGTTTCAAATTGGGTATTGGAAATTGCATCTTTTCCCCATCTCCACACA
>JACPZF010000082.1 GCA_016195615.1 Candidatus Gottesmanbacteria bacterium
GGAATGGTTGTCTTAGTACCTACAATTGAAGCAATCGGACCAATTGCATCTGATTTAGAGAGATTTGGGTATAAAATCGTAGAGTTAGGTCAGGATCAAATTGCAGATGGTGGGGGGGTAAAATGTAGATCTTTAGATATTCGTTGGAGAAAACAATTTACCGAAGTTACTTAGACAAAGAACAAAAATATGCATCATTACTCTAGTTAAACTTACGGATAACGCCGACGACTCGGCCTTGAATAGTAACGCTTGTTACATAGATTGGCTGCATGGTGGAATTAGCCGGCATTAATTTTATTCTCTCCCCTTCGCGGTAATATTTTTTCATGGTCGCAAAACCGTTTTCGAGCAGGGCAATAACAATATCCCCATCGTTAGCCATTTCTTGATGTTCCACCACCACATAATCGCCGTCAAAAATACCCTCTTCGATCATCGACTCGCCTTTTACCTGGAGAACATAGGCTGGTTTCTTGCCGCTGACCATGGTTGCCGCTACGGCGAAAGAGGCGTCCGGTTCGCTGTAGGGCTCAAGAGGAGCCCCCGCGGCGATATAGCCCATGAGCGGCAAATTGATTTGCGGTTCGGAAACAGTAACCATCTCTTTAACCACCTCGATGGAGCGGGAAACACCTTCGCTTTTTTTAAGATAGCCCTTTTTAATTAAATACCAAATATGCTCATGAACGGTCGCTGGTGATTTAAGCCCGCAGCCGTCGGCAATTTCCTGGAGAGTGGGAGAATATCCCCGGCGCTGAATGTATTGGACAATGAAGTCTAGAACCTTTCTTTCCTTCTGATATAATACTGGAGTCATAAGCGAAATATTTAATTTCTAATTTTTAAATTATATCGAGTCTGACTCGATTATATCTTCATTTTCCGAAAAATACCCAACAATATCAAGATGACAAAAATAATCAAACTATAGCAATTATGAAATTTGAATTAAAATCGGATTATCAACCCTCTGGAGACCAACCACAAGCCATTGCTAGGTTAACGCAAGGGCTTTTAGCTCAAAAGAAACATCAGGTGCTTCTGGGCGTAACCGGAAGCGGTAAAACTTTTACCATGGCCAACGTCATCCAAAATATTCAAAAACCAACGCTTCTTATCTCCCATAATAAAACCTTAGCCGCCCAGCTCTACCAAGAACTTCGCGATTTCTTTCCTAAAAACGCCGTTTCCTACTTTGTTTCTTACTATGATTTCTATCAGCCCGAGGCCTACATTCCCCAAACCGATACCTATATTGAAAAAGAGACGGAAATCAATGAAGAAATTGACAAGCTGCGCCTTGCTGCCACAACCAATTTGCTCACCAGAAAGGATACTATTGTCGTCGCCTCGGTCTCGTGCATTTATAATTTAGGGTCGCCGATTGAATACGGCCGGTTTATTTTAGAGCTCAGGGAGGGAATGAAGGTGGAAAGCAAGCAAATCTTAAGTCGGTTGATTGATTTACAGTACAGCCGCAATGATTACGGTTTCCGGCGCGGTACTTTCCGTGTTAAAGGCGATACCATTGATATTTTCCCCGCTTACGTCGATTACTGCGTCAGATTGGACTTTTTAGATAATAAACTACAGAAAATCTCTTTTCTTGACCCCTTAACCGGCAAAAATCTACCTTCTACGGTCCATCTTCCATCCTCGGTTTCCAACTCCACGGTCATCTATCCCGCTAAACACTATATGACAAATCCGCAAACCTACCATGATGTTTTTGCGCAAATACGGAAAGATCTACAGTTGCGAGTTAACGAGTTAACGAGTTTAGGAAAAGTTTTAGAAGCACAAAGGTTAAAACAAAGAACAGAATACGATCTTGAAATGATCCAGGAGTTGGGATTTGTCAACGGCATTGAAAATTATTCGCGCTATTTCGACGGCCGAAACGTGGGCGACCCGCCCTATACGCTACTTGATTACTTTCCTAAAGGTCATCTCTTAATCATCGACGAATCGCATATCACGATTCCGCAAATCCGCGGTATGTATAACGGCGACCACTCTAGGAAGGAAACCCTGGTTAACTATGGTTTTCGTTTGCCATCGGCACTTGATAATCGTCCCCTTAAATATGATGAGTTTATGCGCCGAGTCAACGAAACCATCTATCTTTCCGCTACCCCTTCTGCTTATGAAATTTCCCTGGCTAAAGGCGAATCAAGGACCAATGCCGATGACGGCGTCGTCGAACAGCTGATTAGACCCACAGGTTTGGTCGATCCTACTATTACTATCCATCCGACTAGTGGCCAAATCGATCATCTCGTTAGTCAAATTCGTCACCGGGTAAGCAAGGCAGAAAGAGTTTTAGTAACCACTTTAACAAAACGTATGGCAGAGGAGTTATCCCTTTTTTTAGAAGAACAGCAGATCAAAGTTCACTATCTGCATAGCGATATTCAAACGCTCGAAAGATCGGACATTTTAGAAAGCTTGCGGCTTGGGCAATACGACGTTGTGGTGGGTATTAATCTGCTTCGCGAAGGTTTGGATTTGCCGGAAGTCTCGTTAGTCGCTATTTTGGATAGCGATAAAGAGGGATTTTTAAGAAGCGAAACCTCTCTTATTCAAACCATGGGTAGAGCCGCGAGACACCTAGATGCCGAGGTAATTATGTACGCCGACAAGGTCACTGGCTCGATGCAAAGAGCTATTGCTGAGGTCGAGAGAAGAAGAAAAATCCAACTTGCTTTTAATCAAAAACATCGCATCAGCCCGCAGCCGGTGATTAAGCCGGTGCGAAGAAGACTGATCGAAAAAGACGAGAACGAAAAAAATTTAATCGTTAACCGGGAACTCGGGCAAATAGATTTCAATCAGCTTCTTCCCGAGGATAAGAAAAAATTAGCTTCAAAATTTACCAAACTGATGAAACTGGCAGCGAAAGAAACCGATTTCGAAGCCGCGGCCAAATACCGCGATTTAGTTAAAAAACTCAACTCTGAGTTCTTTCCAAGGCAATAAATTTCTGCTAAAATGTAAGGTTTATGGAAGATGCCATTTTGGTACGCGGAGCCAGAGAACATAACCTCAAAAATATCGACGTGACCATTCCCAAAAATAAACTGGTCGTTTTTACCGGCATTTCCGGCAGCGGTAAATCGAGTTTAGCTTTTGACACGCTTTATGCCGAAGGGCAGAGAAGATACGTGGAATCGCTTTCAAGTTACGCCAGGCAGTTTTTAGGTATTATGGACAAGCCCGACGTCGATTCGATCAGCGGCTTATCGCCAGCCATCTCCATTGACCAAAAAGCAACTTCCCACAATCCGCGCTCGACCATTGGCACGATTACGGAAATTTACGATTATCTACGGCTGTTGTACGCTCGGACAGGTCATCCCCACTGTCCCAATTGCGCCAGGGAAATTTCTTATTTGTCGAAGGAGCAAATTGTCGAAAGTATCAAAAAGTTAATAGCCGAGCGATTTGTCAACACTAAACCGCTTCGTTTTTTACTTTTGGCGCCACTTATTAAAGATCGCAAAGGCGAATACAGCCAACTCTTTACCAGCCTTTTAGAAAAGGGGTTTTCCCGGCTGCGAGTCGATAAAGAGCTTTTTTCCTTAAACCAAGATTTAGTTTTAATTAAGACCAATAAGCACAGCATTGAAGCCGTGGTGGACCGTTTTTCCCTGACGAAAAAAAAGGAATTGGAAGAAACCAGGCTAAATAGCAGCGTCGAAACCGCGCTCAAGCTTTCCGAGGGGGAAATTATTATTTCTCTTGTTTCCGACTCCTCGTTTGCCTTTCCCGACAAACCCAAAAAAATGGAGGACTTTCTCTTTAGTGAGAAGTTCGCCTGTCCTTATTGTAATATTTCCCTAGGAGCGATCGAGCCGCGGACTTTTTCTTTTAATTCTCCTCATGGCGCCTGTCCAACGTGTGCAGGAATCGGTAGTCTCCTTCGTGTCGATGAAGATCTCGTACTAGCGCCTGGCTTAACTATTGACGAAGGCAGTATTGTCCCGTTTGCGAAAATGTTTGAAAACGATACCTGGTTTGCCAGAATTGTACGTACGGTCTGTCGGGAAAATAATATCAATACTAAAACTCCTCTTAGAGATTTTAGTAAGGAACAAAAAGAAATTCTTTTAAAAGGAACCGGGGAAAGGGTTTATGAAGTCGAGGGGACCAACCGCCAGGGACGAAGCACTGTTATTTATGAGGAGTTTCCTGGTATTTTTAAAGAATTAGAAAGGCGTCACCGCGAAACCGATTCTGATTTTATCAGATTGGAAATTGAAAAATTTATGCGCCAGGAAATTTGCCCGGAGTGCCAGGGAACTCGTTTAAAAAAAGAGGCGCTGGCGGTGACGATTAATGATAAAAATATCGATCAATTTACCAAGTTGGCTATCGATGAGGCCTTATCGTTTATTAAATCGCTCCAAAACAATGAGGGCCAAAAATTGTCGCTGCGCGAAGAAACCATCGCTAAACCCATATTTAAGGAACTTAGCGCCAGACTTAAATTTCTCGTTGACGTTGGGCTTAACTATCTTACTTTAAACCGAAGTGCCCAAAGTTTATCAGGCGGCGAGGCCCAAAGAATTAGATTAGCGTCCCAAATAGGGAGCGGTTTGTCAGGTATTTTGTACGTCCTTGACGAACCCTCAGTCGGTCTGCACCAGCGCGATAATCAGAAATTGATTACGACTCTTAAAAACTTACGTGATTTGGGAAATTCGGTCTTAGTTGTCGAACACGATCGGGAAACGATGGAAAACGCCGATCTCCTATACGATTTTGGGCCGCTGGCAGGGGAGAAAGGCGGTCATATTACCGCCTCTGGCACTCCTTCTGAGATCAAGCGCAATTCGCATTCTTTAACCGGTCAGTATCTGTCGGGAAAAAGAAAAATAACATCAATCCATACCCATTCCGTCATTCTGGGGAGCGAAGCGACTCCAGAATCAAAAAATAACGGATTCTGGGCAAGCCAGAATGACGAGAAGTTAGCGAATAATATCTTAACAATAACCGGTGCTTCCCATCATAATTTAAAAAATATTGATGTGGAATTTCCTTTGGGTAAATTAATCTGCGTCACCGGCGTTTCGGGTTCAGGCAAGTCAACTTTAATTAATGATATCCTCTACCACGCCTTGGCTCTTGAGTTTAATCCCTATCATCGTATAAAACCAGGGCAGTTTCAAAAACTATCCGGACAAGAAGACTTAAACCGCGTCGTCATGGTCGATCAATCTCCGATTGGCAGAACCCCGAGGAGCAATCCCGCCACCTACACCGGAGCTTTTACTTATATTCGTGATCTTTTCTCTCAAACCAAGGAAGCTAAAATTAGAGGTTATGGACTTGGAAGATTTTCCTTTAATGTCAAGGGAGGCCGCTGTGAAACCTGCGAGGGAGAGGGACAAATCAAAATCGAGATGCAATTTTTGCCAGACGTTTACGTCGATTGCGAAACCTGTGGGGGTAAAAGATATAACGACCAGACGCTTGAGGTAATCTACCGCGGTAAAAATATCTCGGAAATTTTAAACATGACCGTCGATGAAGCGGTGAATTTTTTTGCCGGCAACCCCACCCTTCTTAATAAGCTCGTGACTTTGGCAGAAGTAGGGCTCGGCTATATAAAACTCGGCCAACCGGCTCCGCAACTTTCCGGCGGCGAAGCTCAGCGTATAAAACTAGCTGCCGAGCTTTCCAAAAGAGGCCTCGGAAAAGCCTTGTACCTCCTTGACGAACCAACCACCGGATTGCATTTTGCCGATTTGGAAAAACTTATTTTTGTTTTAAAAAGCCTCGTAACTCTTGGCAACACCGTCATTGTCATTGAGCATAATTTGGATTTAATTAAAAACGCCGATTGGCTAATCGATTTAGGACCCGAAGGCGGAGAAGCAGGCGGCTTTGTCGTGGCGACGGGAACGCCGAAAGAAGTGAGTGAAAATAAAAACTCTTACACGGGTAAATTCCTGCATGATATACTCAAGTGAAGAACCAAGGAATTAAAGAATTAACGAATTAAAGATTTTAAAAAATGCGGAAAGTTTTTTACGCCTTCTTTTATACCCTAATACTTTTATACCTTAATTCCTTAATTCCTCGCACTTACGCTGCCGGAGAATTCTTAAGCAGCTACAACGTCTCTTACCAGATTATGGAAGATGGCAATACGATTGTCGAAGAGCAAATCTCCCTTACCAATGAGCTTACCACTCGTTTTTCCACAGAAGCAGAGATAACCTTAGGCAGTCCCAATATCTACAATATTTCGGCCTACGACAACATCGGTAAAATTTTTATTAAGGTGAGTAAGGTTAGCGACGAAACCAAAGTTCACGCTGTTTTTAATGAAAAGGTCGTAGGTGTTGGTAAAACCTATGTCTGGCATCTAAAATACGAAACTCCGGATCTGGTTTCCTTAAACGGCCTGGTCAAAGAAATCAACATCCACAAGCTCGAGCTAAATCCCGACATTGAGGAATACAATTTAACTATCCGTTATCCGGAAAGTTTTGGCCAGGTTTTATATGTTAAACCGGGTAATCAGCCGAAATTATTTTTTAATAAAAACGACCTCGCGAAAAGCCAAATCTCGATTGCTTTCGGCAGCTATCAGGTTTTTAATTTTAAGCTTAACTACGGCCTTAAGAATCCTAAAATTACGCCGATTTACACCGAAATCGCCCTACCGCCCGATACTAATTATCAAAAAGTTTTCTTAAAAACGCTCGTTCCCGCACCCCTAGACGTCACGCTTGATCCCGATGGCAACTGGCTGGCGAAATACCAGCTTGGACCCGAGCAAAAACTAACCGTGCTGGCAACTGGGTCGGCGCAAATTTTTTCTAGACCCCAAAAACAAGAGGAATCGCTAAATTTTAACGCTCTCAAAAGCCTAAGCTTACCGCAAAAATATTGGGAGAGCGACAATGAAAAAATTAAGGCCCTGGCTAAACAATTAGGATCGATAAAAGATATCTATAATTACGCGGTTAAGTTTCTTAAATATGATTACAACCGCGTTGTTTCGACACCCCAAAGGCTTGGGGCTAAGTTTATTTTAGAGCATCCGGAAAACGCCATCTGCATGGAATTTACGGATCTATTTATTAGTTTGGGCCGCTCTCTGGGAACTTCGGTGCGCGAAGTCGACGGTTTTGCCTATACCAATAATAGCAAGCTAAAGCCTTTAAGTTTAAAAAAGGACGTCCTGCATTCCTGGCCCGAATATTACGATGAGAGTAAAAAGGTTTGGCGGGAAGTCGACCCCACCTGGGAAAATACCAGCGGCGTTGACTATTTTAATGAGTTTGATCTAAACCATTTTGCCTTTGTTAAAAGAGGACGAAATAGCCAATATCCCTATCCGGCAGGAGCGTACAAGACCAACGGTGATGAAGCCAAGGACGTGGAAGTTACTTTTGGCAAAAGCGAGGACTTGGAAAGAAGAGATAAAATAGAAATGTCGCTTACGGTTTCTTCGCTCGTCTATGCCGGGTTTTCCTACGAAGGCACTCTCATTATCAAAAATAGGGGAAATAACCAAACTGAAAAGAAAGTTTTAACTCTGAAAGGAAATAATTTGGAGATAACTTCCGCGCTCACTACGGAAATTCCACCGATCCCGCCTTTTGGCCAAAGGGAATACAAGATTGCTTTTAAAGGCAGCGCTCCTTCCCAAGACGCTTTTCTGACAGCCTTTTTGGGCTCTGACAATATTTCTAAAGAGATTAACATTAAACCCCTAACTATTATTTATTTGTTGCCGACTTTCGCTTTGGTTGCAATCGTAGGTTTATTAATCGCATTTTATCTTTATCGAAAAGTATGGAATCGCAAATCATAGATGCTAAGAAGAAATTTCTAAGAGAAATTCCTCAAGCCTTTGGCATTTATATTTTTAAAAACCTGGACCAAAAGCCCATTTATATTGGTAAGTCAACCAATATCAAAGATCGCGTCGCTAGTTACTTTGGCCCAACTAATAACCTTAAGATTAAGTTTCTGATAAGCGAGGCGAAATTTATCTCTACTGTCTTAGCCGACAACGAAATTGATGCTTTAATTCTGGAAGCTAATTTAATAAAAAAATATCAGCCAAAGTATAATTCGGAGCTTAAAGACAGTAAATTTTACCCTTATTTAAAAATAACTGTTAAAGAACCAGTACCGAGGGTTTTAATCTGCCGAAAAGTAGAGTCTGACGGTAGTCTATATTTTGGGCCCTACCCCAATGCCGGAGGTTTATATCGCATTCTTAAATTCCTCCGCCGCGTTTTTCCCTCGTGTCTTCATAAAAAACCCTATGGCTCCTGTTTATACGTTCACCTGGGTCTTTGTCCCTATCCCTACGTTAACATAAACCAAAGGCGGTATCGGCAAACGATCAAATATATTATTGACTTTTTGTCAGGTAAAAAAAATAAAGTTATCCGTATCTTGGAGAAAAATTTAGCGCAAGCGATACGAGAGGAAAAATTCGAGGAGGCTACCATCTTAAAAAAACAGCTCGAAACGATTGCCATTATGCATCTCTATCGTAAAACGACAGACGACGATTTGGAAAGCCAAGCCAGATTGCAAAAATTGCACGAGACAGAAATCAATTCCCTTAAAAGTACACTCGCGGCATCTGGCGTATTTGTAAACCAGCTGTCGCGTATCGAAGGCTTTGACGTCTCTAATATCCAAGGAAGAGAAGCGACTGGCTCTCTGATCGTTTTGGAAAGAGGCTTAGCCAAAAAGAACGATTATAAAAGGTTTCGCATCAAAAGGACTGCTAATATCAACGATTACGCCATGATGAAAGAAGTAATCTCAAGGCGCTTTACGCATCCGGAGTGGCCTTTTCCCGATTTAATTGTGGTCGATGGCGGAGCCGGGCAGTTAAAAAGCTGTCTTGCGGCCCTAGGCGCTCTGGATCTAAATATTAGCGCTATCGGACTTGCTAAAAGACTGGAAACGATTTATTTAGCCAGCGGTAAAAAAATCAATTTGACTTTGGATAACCCTGGTCTTCATTTAATCCAAAGAGCCAGAGATGAGGCCCATCGTTTTGCCCAAAAATATCACAAGCTGCTTAGGTCAAAATCTATGTTTATTTGATATAGCTCTTTAAAAACGAAATGTCAGGTTTTGTAGTATCCTAAAAGAGTGATACGCATTAACCTGTCCGATGATGAAAAACATCTTCTTAAAGGATATTTTACCACATCACCCATA
>JACPZF010000085.1 GCA_016195615.1 Candidatus Gottesmanbacteria bacterium
ATGTGTGGAGATGGGGAAAAGATGCAATTTCCAATACCCAATTTGAAACATTTGAAAAAACCAAAGAAACATTTGTTACCAGTGTTACCTCTCGAATATTTCATTATGAAATCTGATATTTCGTTTTAACATTGCTATATCAATTTGTACATCTCGTAAACCAAGGGTTTTTAAATAAATAGGAATACCATTTGTATAAGGATCTTCGTCATCCACGATTAAAATTTTATGCATGGTTTTATATTTAATTTTCATTATTTTACTGCTTTAACAAGATAATTTCAATAAGTCGATCACCCTTCGGGTGGTTTGAATCGGCACCTGTTACCTAAGAACTCGTATTAGAGCCGGCCGAAGGCGATGCGATCAATAATTTTTTCTTCCATGTCAAGCATCAGAGCGGGAGTTAAAGTGAAATCTCCCCATTTATGATTGATTTTATCTATCGCGTTGGTTAGGGACGCCGAAGAATCGTGTAAAAAGGAAAGCTGTTCAGACGATCTATTTTCTAAATTGAAACAGGATACCGAAAGATTTTTAACTAATTTTAACGGACGCTCCAAAAGAATTTTTACACTTTCTTGATAAAGTTCTAGATCAGAACAAATAGCTTGGGCTAAAGTTTTTCCGTGGTGCCAGTAGGTGGCATCGCTAAAAAGACAGCCTAGGTGTATTCCTCTTGCCTTCATACCATCGTCGCGAAGTCTTTTTCCCATTTTGACGACAAGTTTGCATAAAAGTTTTTTTAATTCTTCATTACTAGTGATAAATTTTGGCAGGGCATAAGATTGCCCGTAACTTTTTTGCTCCGAAAAGAAATCGTCGATTTCAAAACCGTGCAATCTCCGATGCCAATAGTAGCCAGAAACGGAAGAGAAACCAGAAATCAGTCGCTGGGGCGATGCGTAGTAAAAATCCAGAGGAGTAAAAATGCCAACGGTGTGAAGTCTGGCGGCGTTATTTTTTTTAATGCCGCAAAGATCTTCGAGAGAAAGTTGTTTTAAAACCTGGGTAATATTATTTTTATCGATAAGATCTAAGCCGTCAGGTTTATGCAAATTAGACGCGGTTTTGGCTAGGAAATGATTGGTAGAAATACCAATAGAAACCTTAAGCCAATTGCCGATTTCCTGCCGTATCCGGTTTTTTATTTCCCAGGCGATATCAATAATAGATTTTTTTGGTAGACATGGCGCGTTTTTGAGATTTAAAACCATCTCGTCGATTGACTTAATTTTTAAGTCAGCTGTATAAGGGCTAAGTAGTTGCCATAACTTTTCATTAACAAAACGGTATTTTTCTGGATCAGGGGGTAAAACCCGAAGCAGCGGACAAAGTTTTTGGCCATCTCTAACTCGCATGCCGACTTTTACACCATAAATTTTAGCTTCGATGGAAGGTGAGAGAATGCATCCGGAGGGCGTGGTGTAGGCGGCAACGGCGATAGGCTTTCCCCGCAGCAGGGGATTTGCCTGCTGTTCGCAGGAGGCAAAACAGGAATTTAAATCAAGATGCATGATCGTTGGTTCGTCTTGACAATGATCAGAAAGCATTTTCTATTTCCTCCAGCTTCCAAAAGAGCGTTTCTGTATTAAAACTCAGGCGAAAAAAATTTTCTCCGTCGGTGACCGAAAAGATGTGAAAAAGTATCTGGCCGACTCGTGTGGTATGGTGAAGCCCGACCCGATTGATCTTATAAATTCGGTTTTGCCATTTAAAAAAGTAAGGGTAGACTTTTTTTAATTTAGCATCAGAAATTAAACTCACCGAAATTGGTTGATCAATTATCTCAGCCATAAAATCATCTGAATTAACCGAAAATTATCCGAATATAACTATAAGAAAAATCCTGACAAGCTGTCAATTGGACAAAGTAGGTATAAATAGATCAAGATCTCTATTGTAATTTACAATTTTTCTGATATACTTTTGGTCTATGCCAAAGAAATTAGTCGAGCCGGAGGGAAAAATTAGAACATCTTCGTCATTATTGTCGTCGCGATTAGCCATCATTGCTGTAGGCGTTTTAATTATTGTTTTACTTCTGGTTCTTAAAAACCCCAAACTCTTTTTAGCAGCAATAGTGAATAATCAACCAATCACAACATGGGAATTCAATCAATCTTTGCAAAAAAGATTTGGTGCGAGGCTTCTTGACCAAATGATCGACGAAAGATTGATTCACTCCGAAGCTCTAAAACAAGGCGTGACGGTAAGTAGCGCGGAAGTTGACCAAAAGATACAAGCGATCGAAACGCAGGTGGGTGGCAAAGATGGTCTTAATCAGCTCATTACCAGTCAGGGCCTAAATCTTGAGGATCTTCGTACCCAGATAAGGCTGAAGCTCTTAGTCGACAAAATGCTTTCTAAAAGTGTAATAGTGACGGAACAGGAAGTTAAGGATTTTATAAGCAAAGAAAGTCAATCACTTCCGGCAACCGACAGCGCCTCGCAAAAGAAATTTGTTGAAGAAACGATTAAACAGCAAAAATTATCTGAAGCTTTTCAATCCTGGTATAAAAACTTAAGAGATAAAGCCAAAGTCTACAAATTTTATTAAATCTCTACCGGGTCTTCCTTCTCATGATAAATATTCCTACCGGAAGTAATCAAAAATTAAAACAAGTTTTAGAGCAAGTCAACAAGGATCAAGAACTAAAAACGCTTTGGCGCGTAATCAATGTCAACGCCATTGACAGATTAGGCATGCCTGACCATGGTTTGGTTCATTTTCAAATCGTGGCCAACATCGGTCTTAAATTATTAAGGATGCTAAATGAAGTGAAAGTGGAAATGGCGGTCGTAAAAAATTTTAATTTAGACTATGACGATGCCGAAGTAATTGTTTTTCTAGGCTGTATCCTACACGATTTAGGGATGTCGATACACCGCCACAACCACGAGGAATACAGTTTATTTCTGGCCCATCATAAATTAAAAGAATTATTATCTTTTTTACCGATTGAGGAAAGAACCATCTTGGTTTCAGAAACACTACACGCCATTATTTCTCACCGCAGCGACGGTCGACCTCTAACAATTGAGGCGGGTGTGGTTAGGGTAGCTGATGCATTAGATATGACCAAAGGAAGATCGAGAATCCCTTTCGAAGCGGGAAAAATTAACATTTACTCCATTTCCGCTTTTGCGGTAGATAGCATAGAAATTTTAAAAGGGGTCAAAAAGCCAATCAAAATTAAAATTAAAATGACAAATTCCGCGGGTATCTTCCAGGTAGATGAACTTTTAAAAGACAAACTGCAAGGTTCCGGAATTGAAAAATATGTCGAAGTCACGGCCGAAATTAAAGGAGAAACAGAGAAAAAACTTATTAAAGATTTTACCCTCGACTAATTTAAGTCGCCTTTACTGCTATGTTGCAGATCTTTAATAGATTATTGCATGAGGATGTCCGTAAACAAGTCGCCTTAATCCTTTTTTTAATTTGGCTAATCTCCATTTTCTATTTTAAGGATTTAGCGTTATTTTTTTTAACCCCAACGGCCATCATTACCTGTGTAGTCACTGAGTACGGCTTAAATTTTTTGTTTAAAAAAGTAAGATTTATTTCCGTCTCAGCAATCATTACCGGCCTACTTATTGGTCTTACTCTCTACACTGATACTTCGATATTTTTAGTTGTTTTAATTTCAGCCCTTAGCATCATTTTTAAACATTTTATACAAATTCAAGGACGGCCGATCTTTAATCCTGCCGCCCTTGGTCTGCTTTTTGGAGCTATGGTTTTAAAAATAAGCCCGACGTGGTGGGGCGTAGCCTGGAACAACTGGTTTTGGCTATTTTTGCTTTTTTTCCAAGGATATGTTTTAAAAAGGATGAAAAGAATTTGGCACCCTCTTAGTTTTTTAATAGCTTACGCGCTTTATCTTTTTTTGAGAAACCCAGGTAATATTCTACCGCTCCTTTTAGACAGCAGTCTGTTTTTATTTGCTTTTGTGATGCTGCCCGAGCCGCAAACGGCGCCGCTTAAGGGGTTTTGGACATATAGCTGGGGACCCCTAGTCGTGGTTAATATTTTTTTACTTTCCCATTTGTCGGGATTTGTTTGGGATCCTCTTTTGTCGGCCTTAGTCTTAGCCAATGGAGAAAGCTTATTTTTAAGAAAGGTATTACATGAAGTTTAAAACCAAAAGTTATTTACCAATATCTTTGTTTTTTTTTATTTTATTTACCATCCTGTCTTTTTTAGTCAAAAAAGGCTCCTTGGAGAATTTTGATTTCAACACCACCGTTATACTACAAAATCATATAAGTAGAAAATTGGATTTACCTTTTTCCTATTTTTCTCTGCTTGGCTCATTTGAGATTACTACGGCCATAGTGATTTTAATATTTATGTTCTTTTATCTAAAGAAAAAAAAGTCATGGTGGAGCCTGGGAGTATTCTTTGTTGGCATTGGTGTGGAAGTTGTCGGTAAAATTTTCCTGCCACATCCTTCGCCGCCCTTTTTTCTCCTGCGCTACAATTTGGGTATTATTTTCCCCAGTTTCTACGTGCATACTGGCTATTCCTACCCTTCAGGACATATGACGAGATTTACTTTTCTCATTTTAATATCAATTTTTATCATCCTCAAAAGTCGTTTAGCCGATTTTAAAAAATATTTTTCGCTATTTTTATTAACGGTTTTTTGGATTTTAATGTTTGTCAGTAGAATTTACCTAGGAGAACACTGGTTTTCTGATGTTACGGGAGGAGCGCTGCTTGGCATGTCTTTTGGTGTTTTGAGTATAGCTTTTTGATATCACTAGATTAATTTCAGTAAGGAAGCAAACATTAGTATAACGGCGATAAGCATAAAGCCAAACGCCAGCCAACCGAAAAATTTGAGCCGCCAAGGGCTGGTATTTTTTCCTACCACCCTAACATCATTAGCCGCCTTCATAATGATAAAGATTAAAGGCACGGAAATGACGCCGTTGATTATGGCAGAATAATAAAGTGCCGCAATAATATTTATATTTAACATATTGATAAGAACACCGATGATAATGGACGCGGCGATAGTGAGATAAAATAATTTCGCGCGGTTAAAATTTTTAAATAATCCCTCCTCAAAACCAAACGTCTCCGCGACCGCATAAGCGACACTTCCCGCTAAGACGGGTATGGATTGCAGCCCGATGCCGATAATGCCGATAGCAAACAACAAAGAAGCTAGTTGTCCCGCTAAGGGTTTTAGTGCCAAAGAGGCCTGTTGGGGCGTTTCGATGTCAAAAATGCCGTTTTTATAAAGAGTGGCGGCGGTTGTAGCGACAATAAAAAAAGTTATTAAGTTGGAA
>JACPZF010000001.1 GCA_016195615.1 Candidatus Gottesmanbacteria bacterium
TACCTGAGGTTGCTTTAATATAGGCAGTGCCGTTTAAATCGATAAGTTCTCCGGTGGTGGAATTAGGATTGACCCAGAAGCCCACAGCTTGGACAGTGCCTGATAAGGCACCAATACTTATATAATCGCTTGTTCCATTAAAGCTTCTGGCGTTGCCGAATTTTCCGGAAACGATCGAAGTGCCAGTGGCAGTACCATTATTACTTCCCGTGGAACTAAAAATCGTCGTTCCCGATGTTCCGGTATTGCCAAGCGCGTCATCCATATGATAGACAGCAGAAGCGCCGGCAAATCCGATCGGATCAGGATAGCCTGACGTGCCTGAGGAGGGAGTGTACATATAACTTTGAGTTAGTTTAGAACTGGAGTTAATGGCAATAGACGCGCCGGGTTGAATGGTGATTGCCTGCCCGGGATTCCAAACAATGCTTTGGTTGGCATTTAAAGTGAAAGTAGATCCTGTTTTAACTGTAAGATCTCCTGCCTCCACTCCCTCGGAACTGCCAGTATAACTGCAGCCTTCATCAACGCTAAAATCCCCTCCCGGCTGGCTGGTACACGGACCCGCGACCACTCCGGATCTAAGGAAAGTAGTCAGAGAACTCGCACTGCTCCAGATATTGCTGCCGTTTGGATCGGTTGCATACGCCCGTATAAAATAGCGTTTACCCGACAAAAGCGATGATTGAATTGTATATGTGGCATTTGAACCGGAATTGTAAGCCGTGCCTGTCTGGGCATTCTGCCCGCTCCAGCCGGTTTGGGAAACGGTTTGGTCAAAAGTCGAGAGATTTTGGGAAAAAGCGGCGTCTGTGGCAATCTGAATTTTATATCGGATATAATCGCTGTCGGCATCGGTTGAAGAAATCGTGATTGATGGTGTCGCGGCAACTCCAGTTGCCCCGTTGGTGGGAGCCGAAATCGTCGGCGCAGTCGGAGTATTATTAGAAACATAATTTAATTGCACCGAAGTCAACTGCGGTGAAACTAAAGTATCCCAAGAGGATAAAATACCGCGGTACTGGAAGTAACGGTTTAATGTCGAGGTGACGCCGGGAGCGACGGTGTAGGTCCCAATTCCGGTTGCGGTGTCAAAACTGGTTGGCGTATTGAGATTGATGTAGCCGCCGCTGCTTCTGAAATCATCTAACCATACATTCGCTCCCTGCGAACCGTCGGTAACTCTCATGGTCAATCTTGTGATCGCGTCCCGCTGCGACGCCAAAGAACCCGTTAGATCAAAATATTCCCTCTGCCATTTGAAGACCGTGGCATTTGTCGTGTAGCCGCCGGAGGGAAAACTTGGAGCCGAAGCCAAAGTCACCGTGCCGTAGGTCGACGTTGTATTGGCAATGGCACTGACAACTGCCTGACTGACTGTCTCTGTCCCGCCCACGTTTTCCTTAAAGATCATCGTATCTCCGACTTTTAAAGTATCGGTTAAATTTGTCGTGCCAAAAGGATTCAAAATCGTCACCGACGTTCCCGAAGAATACGCCGCTTGGGGTTTGGAAACAAAATCAATGGTAATCGGATGCGTCCGTTTGCCGATTTCATATGCCTGACGAATATCATCAGCCGTGCGGGCAGTGTTTGAAATGCGGACCTCGTCAAGTTGTCCATTGAAATATTGAGATGAGCATGCTGAAGCGTTGGCATAACATCCAATTCGCATAATATTTGCAGTTGATGTTAAAGCTCCGCCGAATGTTTTTGATGATTGTAATATCCCATTGAGATATATTTTGACAACACCGCCAGTTTTGGTGAAGGCTAAATGTTGCCATTGGCCTGTGACGAGACCAATATTTGTCGCTCCAAAATTTGCGTAACTGTAGTTTGAGCTATCAGCCCAGGCGACATTACCTGATGTATCTATGTCAAATGTATATTGATAATCTTTATGTATTGGTGTTTGAGTAGCGGCAAATGAGGAAGGGTTAATCCAAGTTTCAACTGTAATATCTCCAGTAACGTCAGCATTACTTCCTGCGGCAAGTCCTATATTATCACTACTTCCGTTAAAACTTCTGGCCTTGCCGATTTTCCCCTGGACAAAAGTAGTGCCAGTGGGGGTGCCATTATTGGCATTACTAGAGGAATCTTTTATATACGCCCCGCTTCCCGCTTGCTCCTCCAAATGCCACAGGCCGACGGTATTTGCGTCCGGTTCGTAGTTGGCATAGGCTGACTCGCCGACAGTAGCTTCTAAAAATGTCCCCGGACGATCACTCGCTACATAAAAGGGCAGTTTGGTTTTGGCGGATAAATCAGTGGATGAAATAGTTTTGGTCAGCCGATGGTCCCGTCCCGCGCGATACGCCTCGGCGATCTCCTCGGCGGTACGCACTACATTACTTATCTTTACTTCGTCAACTGTCCCATTACCATAGCCAAATCCTCCGGGATCGGCGCCTATCTTGAGAGCTGCTGTATTAATCATCCCCGATCCTAAAGGATTGTTTTCGGTATAGCTTGAAGAAATGGCAGATCCATTTACATAAACTTTTACGCCGTTTACGCTTTGACTGCCATCATAGGTCATCGCATAATGATTCCATTTCGTGATACTCGTTCCGACTGCCCCTCGCCAATAAATTCGGTTTCCGTTCGTGGTCGTTTGTAAGGCAATATCGATATTCGGAGCAGCATTACGGATTGTAAAAATATACCCTCCGGATGAGCTATTAGCCCATTTGGCAACAATTGGTAAAGCAGAATCAGAAGTGTTCGCGGCCTTCACCCAAGCCTCTATTGAGAAAGGATTAGTGATTTCAAAATTTATTGATGAGCTGTGCGCAACAGTTATATAATCACTCGTTCCATTAAAACTCCTCGCCTTGCCGTAAAATCCATCCACTACGCTCGTGCCGGTGGGCGTACCGTGGTTGGCATTGGCTGTTGCGTCTTTGATATAGGCTCCACTTCCCGAAGTTTCATCCATGTGCCACAGCCCGACGGTGTTGGCATCCACCTGCGGGCTGCCTACGGCGAGCCGAAGCGCGCCGGTGCCTTCCATTTTGGTGGCTGTGGTTGTTGGATAGCGGATGATGACGATGCCGGAACCGCCGGCTCCGCCAACTGGACCACCGTCAGCCACGGTACGACCTCCACGTCCACCATTACCAGTGTTCGCCGTTGCGTCTCCACCAGATTCTCGTGTTCCACCAGTCGCGTACGTAACAGAAGAATCACTTATTGAAGAAGCGGTTCCCGGACCCGCGGTTAGACCAGACGCAGCACCACCTGCTCCACCACCAGCCGAACCTTGGCCACCAGTCGTGTAGTTTCCGCCATTATTCCCTTGAGACGGGGTCGTCACTGGAGTGTTGCCTGCTCCACCAGCATGTTGTTGACCCGAACCACCATAACTTCCCCCTCCTCCCGATCCTCCGACTTGACCGGCAGAAGCACCAGCACTTCCTCCGCCGCCCCCTGTCGATGTAATTGTGGAAAAAACTGAATTTCCACCATTGCCACCAACCGTGTTTGTTGAATTAGTGTAAGTACCACCAGCACCAACAGTTATAGTGTATGCTTGGGTTGTAACGCTAAGCGTTCCCGTTCTGTAGCCACCTGCACCACCGCCTCCACCGAAATAAGCACTGCCACCAGAGCCTCCCCCTCCGCCACCACCGACGACTAAAACTTCAACATCCATAACAGCATTTGGTGTGAATGTTCCGCTACTTTTAAAAGTATGAATAGTATAACCGCCCGAATAGGTAATTGTTCCGCCAGTTGCCATCACATCACCGGTTTTGGTGATACCGCCCGAGGCGGGATTGGTGGCGTCGGCCGGCCAGTTGGGGGCGTCTGAATCAAGAGATGCAATTGCCGTTTCATTGGTCACCGGCTTCCAGGCTTCCCAGGTGGAATTGTCCGCGCTGGTGCGGGTCTGGAATTCGATGTTGCCGGCCTGGTAATTGGAAAGAATTTCCGCGGCGGAAAGGGCGCGGGAGTAGATGCGGGTGGAGTCGATGGTGCCGTTGAAATATTGATCGGTAGTCGTTCCCCCAACGTTTCTCGCGCCAAGAAATACAGGCGCATTGTAATCGTTAAAGTTACTCGTATTTGAATTAGAAGCATCAGATTTGCCATCAAGATAAATAGTCTGTCCTGACGAACTAATTGTACAAGCCACGTAATGCCAATTTCTATCGGTGATTGTCGTAACTCCATAGAGGGCGCCTCCTGTCACACCTATTTTGTGGCACCCGATGACATTACCAGAGGTTATCATAAACTCTAAACCGCTCCCCCCAGCGCCGTTGTTGTTTCCCATAATCTCCATATCTACTCCTGTTTTATTCCTTTTAACCCACGCTTCCATACTGTAAGTATTTGTGATACCGGGTCGCACCGCGGCAGGCAAACTCACATAATCATTCGTCCCATCAAACATCAGCGCGCCAGCCCCCCAGCGCTTATTATTTGCCGTCCAGCCCGTACCCGCGGCCTGGTCTTGGGAGGCGGTGGAAGCAAAATTTGTAAGGGTACCGTTACACGTCGCTCCACATGTTCCGCCTGATGCCGCGGTCGTCCCTGATGTTTCATTAAAATTCCACTGGGCAACCAAGTTAGTAGTTGATATCGGAGTTTCGCCATTACCAGTATTTATCTCCTTCCCAAGCCAAGTTAAATTTGTCCAAGCTGAGGCAGCTGTCAGATCCACCACCGGCGAGGTATAGACAGAATACGGAAACCTCTGCGCGTCTTGCCTAATCTCCTCTGGAGATCGGGCTATGTTTGAGATGCGGACGTCATCGATGATGCCAGAGAAATAATTGGCGGCTGAGGTACGGGCGCCAATCTGAACAGCACTAGTTGAGTTGGCAATACCGCTAACCGTCGTGCTTACGGAGCTATCTAATACCCCATCAATATAGAACCCAACATTGGATGAGGCTGTAAAAGTCATAGCAACATGGTGCCAATTAGTGTCCGCCACGGTCCCGGTAGAATTCGTTTGGATATAAGTACTACATGCCGCATTTTGACAAATTAGAGCATTGAGTTTGTTTGTGCTATCAGTCCAAAAATCAAAAGAGCGCTGGGAGGCGGAATCGTCCTTACCGACAATCCAGTATCCGTTTACACCCGTTGCCGATCGTTTAATCCAAGCTTCAATGGTGATCGCCACAGAAGGATTAAGCGATGCAGAATTGGCAATAGAAATAAGGTCACTCGTCCCATTAAAACTCCTCGCATTTCCGAACTTTCCGGTGACAACAGTTGTTCCTGTCGGTGTACCGGTGTTCCCATTTCCCGATGAATCAGCCGCGTTGCCGGATGCTTCGTTCATGTGCCACAGACCGATGGTATTTATATCCGCTGCTAACTCATGGTAGCTGGAAGTAAGTAAGGGCGAGGCGTCAGCCGAGCCCTCGTCTTTGACCCTGTTTAATGTCCCTGTGGCAAAAGCGGTCTGGGTATTGTGGGTGATGGTTGGATCTATTATGACAGGGTAAGCGCGATTTGGATCAGCCAGCCAGTCGCGGGGAAGTTTATAGCGGAGAAGATAGGTGGAAACGATAGCTTTAGTCGTCATTCTGGCTTGCCCAGAATCCGTTTTTGATTCTGGAGTCCCCCTCGACAAGCTCGGGGTCCCCAGAATGACGGTTGGGGTAGGACTTTTGGTATTTTTAGGAACACTGGGTGTTTTTTTCTCTGGTTCTATGGTCGGCAGTGATGTTGTCGCGGAGACCGCAAAGGCGGATTGAACCAAGGCGTTTAACAAACTAGGTGTGCTTAAGATTTTGTAATGTGCAATTCTTTTGGCAATATCACCCGTCATTCTGGCTTGCTCGCCTCGCGACGAGGCGGGTCCAGAATCGGATACGGATCCTGGACGCGCTCGTTCCTCGCTTGCCAGGATGACGTTATGGCTATTCGCCGTCTCCATTGGTATCAGTTCGTATTCCAATGAATCATATCTGACTCCTTTGGCATCCACCATAAAAGGCTTTTCCAGATGAAAACGGTACTCTCCGCTATTGCTGTCATAAAAAACCGGGGCGAGTTTCCCGGAAAGATCGTTTTTGGGTTTAACCCCTGAAGTCGTCAAATTAAAGGGAATCACCAGCGGTTCGTGGCTGTAAATCGCTTTTTCCACTAAACTTTTATCTTTTAAAACAATCTCTTCTTTTAACCCGTCCGGCTTTATCTGATAAGTCACGTCGCCAGATTTAATGGCATTTTTCCAGATCATTAAATCCCGGCCGGCGTCGTTTGTTTTTTTGTACGTCTCGCCGCCGATATTTAATATTGAAGTATGAAGACCAAATTCCAGCCAGCTACTTTCTACTTCAAAGCGGGCCTGGGGAATTTTGGGATTATCGCTTTTGGCCAAAAGCACGCTGAAACCAGCGCGTTTATTTTCGTTTAAAAGGCTAAAACCGGATTTAGAAGGAGCAAGCTTAAAACTGTAATCAATTTTCGGCGCCGTTATTTTTTGCCAAAAACTGGCAAGCGGAAAACGCACCAAAGCCGCCAAAACGAGCACTCCTATCGCCGTTGCGATTGTTGCTAACGCAATAATTATTTTTCTTCTGTCGGTCATATCTACTATTTCTCCGTCATTCTGACTTGTCCAGAATCGGTCTTTTACTTGATTCTGGAGTCGCTTCGCTCCCCAGAAAGACGCAAAATAACCGTCATTCTGACTTGTCCAGAATCGGTTTCATCTTATCGTCAGTGTCACAGAAGACGGCTCAACGCTATCCTCCGCCTCCACTCTCACTCGATAGACATAATCATGACTATCGTTTATGACCACTACTGCTTCCCAAACTCCATTTATTTTTGTCCCCTCTTTAAGCTTTGCATCATAAGTTTTGACCTCATAATCAGTATTTAAAGTCACTTTTACCGCTTTCATTGTGGCATTGCTGCCGACTTTGACGTCAATTTTTTGGGTTTCTCCTTTTTTGGGATCAAAGGGCTCGATTGAAATTTGCTGAAAATTCGGCCCGGTGCTTCCAGCTCCGCGCGAGACAATATAAGTTTGCTTTCCCTGGGGTAACGGGGCAGGAATGGGGTAATGAGCATATTTGAAGGCCAAAGTTGGCGTCGGTGTCAGAGCCGTTTTTTTTAAGGGGGTTTTATTTCTAATTGGGAAAAAAACTCCTGAGGAATTAGCTAGCCAATAAAAAATTACAACGACCAAAAAGAGTCCAACTAGCTCCGCCAAATAAAGTTTTTTCCGTGGCAAGTTCTCTTTAATCCTGTTAATCTTCTCAAGAATGTTGGGCAGCATAGAAAAACGTATTTTTATCCCGCAAATAAAGTATTATACTAAGAGAAAACAATGTCAAGGGTTTATTTATGTTAATCAAATTAAGTCCATTTTCTCTTCCCCGCTGGTTATTAATGGTGCTTTTAGTCGTTACTCCTTTTTTATATTTGCCCCTAAGTATCGATAGTTATCATCTACCTCGGCAGGTATTTATTTTTTTAACTGGGGCAGTTGCTTTTTTATACTGGTCTATTATTTCTTACCAGGAAAAAAGGTTTAGGATTTCTATTTCGCGTTTTGATCTTTACCCCATTTTACTTTTTGCCTCTATTTGGGTTAGTTTTTTTCTCTCATCTCTCACTGTCTCATCTCTCACCTCCCTTTTTGGGCCTGTTACTTTTAGCACTTTAATCCTTTTATATTTTTTTACCAAGACTTTTGCCAAAGAGGATAAAAAAATCATTCTTCTTTTATTTTTAAGCAGTTTGGTTTTTATCTTACTGCTACTATTTCCAAAATTAAATTTTTTAAATCAGTCAACTCCATCTTTTATCCGCCAGCTGGCGGATCAAAATAGCGGCTGGTATATTGCCGCGGGTAATTTAAAAAATCTTAAAAATGCGGTTTTTGGCATTGGGCCTGGTAATTTCCCTTTAGCGCTAGCCCAAAATCGGCCCGGGACATTAACCTCTACCGTTCTTTCAGGCCTAAACATTCCCTGGCAGACCAATCTATATTTTCAGATTTTAACCGAATACGGAGTTTTGGGCCTGGGATTCTTCCTTTTGTTTTGCCTAAAATCCTTAAGTAACCTAAGTCATCTAGGTAACTTAAGTGACTTATTGCCTCGCCTGACATTTCTCCTCATTTTTGCTTTTTGGCAGCCAAATTTAGTTTTATTAATGTTCTTTTTTTTAATTCTCGCCATTTGGAACAGCAACTATTCACACACTGTTAACCTTAATCTTAAAATTCCTTTGTTTTTATTAAAAACCATTTTTTTGTTTTCGGTTTTAATATTTCTGTCTTTTATTTATTTAATCGGGCGCTTCTATCTAGCCGAAGTTTATTACAAAAAGGCTTTTGAGAGTCAGCAAATTTCTATTAACAAAAATACTTACCAAGATATTGTAAAAGCACTTGAGCTAAATGATGCTAATCCGCTTTACCACCTTTTTCTCTCCCGAATCAGCTTAGTTTCCGCCCTATCTTACGCAAAAAACCAAAGTCGCGGCCCCAAAGAGGAAAAAATTTTGCAATCTTTATTTAATCAAGCCATTGGTGAGGGCCAAAAAGCAATTAATCTAGCTCCCAATAATGCGAGTTTTTACTTCAATTTGGCGGAAATTTATTTTAACAGCCTTGGCTATGTTTTAGGAGCCAGTGATTTTGCCATTACTAATTACAATAATGCGCTTAGTTTTGATCCTAAAAACCCTAATTATCATTTCGGTTTGGGCAAAGCTTACCAATCACAGAAAAAGTTTGATCTGGCAGAACGGCAGTTTGAAATCACTACCGTCTTAGATTCCTCTTTTGCCAACGCCTATTACAATCTATATTACGCTCTTCGCCAGCAGGGACTTTATCAGCAGGCCTTATCTCCATTGGAGCAAACCAAAAATCTTCTTCCATCTGACCACCCCCAATTTTCCCAGATCGTAAAAGAGCTCAAGGTTTATGAAAATTTCGTCAAGGAAGTTACTGCTTCGGGAAATCTTAAAAATCTCGAGCCGCCGCCAATTTCCACCTCTTCGGTACTTCTTAAGCAAAATTTTGGACAACTCTAAAAAACCTTGACATTTATACTCTTACTGATGCTACTATAATAATACGTATTAATAGAGTTTCATGTTTAAAAAATATCCGGGTAAATTCTCTTTGTTTGGCTTAAGTTTCCTAATTCTTGCTGCTATATTGGCTTTTATTACGGCGACTATTGTTACTTCCCCATCTGGCAAACAAGACCTAAGAAGTAAGGCCGCGCCTTCGACCCAACTCTACTTTTATCCTCAAACTCTTTCGGTAATCAGTTCCCTACCCCGTGATCAATCCGTAAACATTATGATTAATCCTGCGGGAAATAGCGTTACTGCCGCCGAAATCCATCTCTCTTTTGATCCAACCAAAATCAATATAAAAAATATCGTCCCTTCCTCTCTTTTTCCCAACATATTAACCATTCCCGTTATTGATAATCAGCTCGGTAAAGCAAATTTTACAGTTGGAGTTCCCGCGGCAAGCAGCGGATCATCTGCGGTTTCAGAAATCGCTAGTATTGCAAGTGTTTATTTTACTTACACCAAAGCAGGTTCTTCCACTATTAATTTTACAAGCGATACCCAGGCCGCAGGATTAAATGAAACAGGTAACGTAATTACAACCCTTACCCCTTTAAGCATTCTTGTGCAAACACCAACGCCGACATTCACACCAACTCCTTCTCCCACACTATCTCCAACGCCAAGCCCTACTCCCATACCAGTAGTAGCTAATCTAAATATTACAATGACACTACAAAAAATTAACTCTAAAAAAACAGATATTCCTGTAGCAATCACTTTTTACGACCCGGCTGGAAACATAATTTTGTCGCAAACCCCAAACTTCACTGGAGATAATAACGGTATTTACAATTATAATTTGACTGGTCTTATTTTGGGTACTTTTACTATAAAAATTAAACCGCGATTCTATCTTACCAGAAAAACGAGCTTGTCTTTGGCTAACGGTGAACAGTCTATAAATCTTATCCAAGCGCCATTTTTAAGCGGCGATATCAGTGAAAACAATAAGATTGATATTTTTGACTATAATAGACTCGTTGAAGATTTTGGCCCCAATATGCCAACAGCCGGCAGTCCGGCTGATTTTGATAAAAATAATAAGGTGGATATCTACGACTATAACTTATTGGTCGAAAACTTTACTAAGACTGGCGACAATTGACATTTTAATAATTATCTGTAATTATGGAAGAAAGCCTGCCTGATGGCAGGCAGGGAGATTTTATGCCCAAAAATTCTCTGGCTGATGACAATGGTGGTTTTGATCAGATTAAACATCTAAATAAAACCGTTTTACTCTTATCTTTAGTCTCGCTTTTTCTCGCCGCGGGGCTTCTTCTTTCCCTACTCTATCTTTATAAATTAAGTTTTGTTAAGAAGCCCGTAACTTATCGCCCACAACCCGCAAAAATTGCAAATCAAAAACCAAAGCCCGGGAATAAGTTTACTATTCTTAGTCTAAATCCCTCACTTTTACCGCTTAAACTCGGACAAAATGGAAGCATTAATCTATCTATCCAAACCGGTACTAATTTAGTGAGCGGGGTCGAGTTTACTTTAAACTTTGATCCAACCAAAATCGAAATATTATCTATTGTCCCAGCGGGCTTTTTTGCTAAACCCAATGTTTTAGCGAGTAAGATTGATAACCAAAAAGGTACTTTGTATTATGCTATCGGCACTTTTACCCCCAAATCCGGCAATGATAATCTGGTAACTTTTATTATTAAAGGTAAGGCTCTGGGGCAGCATAAAATAAATTTTGGTCCGGATGCGAAAGTGGCGGCCAAAGGCGAAGGTTCAGAAAATGTTTTAAAAGAGACCATCGGGGTAAATGTTGAGGTGAAATAATGGAAAATGAAACTCCCCATTTTAAAATCTATACCCATCTTACTCAATTTTACAGCCCAACATGGGCGAAAAAATTGATTAGATGGGTATATACCCCACTAAGCTGTTTTTCCAAAAACAGCATAAGTGGGGCATATCTGTCTTTTTTTGTCTTAATTGCTGCCTTGGGAGTATTTTTAGTTTTGATTCTGGCTAAAAATCAGATGAAACTTGCCACGAGTGTCAGCCATCTTTCCGGTAGAAAAAATCTTGCTCTTTCGCCAACCCCTATTCCCTTTAACCGCAATTACACTACGCTTGCTTTTAATCCTTCGTCCTCGCGGTTAAAAGTCGGACAAACCGAAAATTTAAATCTTATTATTCAGACTGGGGCCAACTTGGTAGCCGGCGTTGAATTTACCCTTAAATTTGATCCGAGCAAGCTTGAAATACTGTCTGTTTTACTTTTTATTACCGCTAGCATCGTTGGCACTTTATACCTGGTTAAACAGCGCCAAGAAACCAGAAGCAAAGCTGCACCGGCCACTACTTTATCCTTCTCTCCGGCTACGGCAACTGCCCAAATCGGCGAAACCGTTTCCCTAAGTGTTCTTATTAATACCGCTGACAACACCGTATCGGCAGCCGAGTTACATATTAATTATAACTCTGCCATTTTCCAAGGCCAGGAAATAGCCGCGGGTACTTTTCTGATAAACGTTTTGGTTCAACCGGCAATCAGCGCAGGCAATGCTTCTATTACCATCGCCTCTCCTCCAACATCTCCCCAGAAGGGCGGAGGAACTCTGGCCGTTTTAAAATTAAAAGCTTTGAAAGCTACGGTTGGGTCTTCAAAAGTGACTTTTGGTCCCAGTACCCAAGTGGCCGGAATTGGCGAAGGCGGAGATGTGGTAACTTCAAAAGGCGAAGCTTCGATTACTGTGGCCGGAGCACAGGTTTCAAATACACCCACTATTACGCCCTCCCCAACTGTCGCAGTGACTGGTACCGTAACGATAACACCTAGTGTTACTTTAACTCCTTCACCTACCTCTTCTGTTTACCAAACTTCCACCGTCACCCCCAGTCCCACCAATACGCCAGGCGTTGGCGGTGCCACTTCTTCGCCAACTTCAACGCCTATTCCTTCTTCGGGTAGTTCGGGTGGTTCGGGAGTTTTGGCGGTTTCGGTGCAAAATGGGCAAACCATTACCAATTCTCTTCCCACTATTTCCGGAACCGCTGCTCCTAATTCGAAAGTCACGGTGACCATTCAATCCGACCCGCAAACCATCACGACCTACGCTGATGCCAATGGTAAATGGTCGATTACGCCCTCAAAGGCTCTTGCTGCCGGATCGCATACTTTGGTGGTAACAGCTACCGACGCTAGCGGCAAAACCGTCACGCAATCGGTCAACTTCACCGTCGGCCTACCCGCCACGGCTTCCTTTTTTAACACCTGGGCCATGCTTTTTCTGGGATCCCTATTAATGTTCCTCGGCTTTCTCAAATTAGCGCTTTAGCTACAACCCGAGATGCTTTATAACTCCGCACTTACAGAAAGTTTTGGTCCGCAGTACGGTAGAAAGAAGCTGGATATCTTTGACTATAATTTGACTATAATTAGTGGGGAATTTTGGGGAAATCCTCTAATTTACTTGACAATTCCTATTAGAAGTACTAATATTGGTAATATGATCCCAAGATTAATAGAAAAAGTAGTTAAATCAGCCTTACTAGGATCGGGAAAGATCGTACTATTATTGGGTGCACGTCAGGTTGGCAAAACGACAATTCTTAATAACCTTGCCAGTAGTCTTCAAGATCAGAACCAGACCATGATCTATCTCAACTGCGACCTAGAAGAAGACCGAAGACGCCTGGATACGACTTCACTGACCATTCTTAGAGATCTTGTCAAAAATTTTGACTTTCTTCTTGTTGACGAGGCGCAACGCCTTACCAACTCCGGTTTGACACTTAAAATCATTCATGATCAGCTTCCAAAAACTAAAGTTTTGGCCACCGGCTCGTCAAGCCTTAATCTAAAAAACAAGCTGAGTGATCCGCTCACTGGCCGATATCTGGATTTTACTCTTTACCCCTTCTCGCTTGTGGAGACTTCCGGCAAACAGAACTTGGACTATTTCCTGCCATCAGTCATGAATTTTGGACTCTACCCGGAAATTTATCTTGATCAAAACCCTGCAGCTAAAGCTACCAAGCTGATAAAAATTATTGACAGCTATCTTTTTAAAGACATTCTCGAATTTCAAAAAGTACGCCAGCCGCAAATCTTGAAAGATTTAACGAAAGCTCTGGCCTACCAAATCGGCTCGGAAGTAAACGAAAACGAACTGGCCAGTCGCCTGAAAATCGATCGAAAAACAGTTATCAATTACTTTGATCTTCTCGAAAAGACCTTCGTCATTGTCAGGGTTTTTCCCTTTTCCCAAAATCCCCGTCGGGAAATTGGCAGAAAGTATAAAATTTATTTTGTCGATCTCGGAATAAGAAATGCTCTTATTGGCGACTTTAATGTTCCCACTATCCGGGCTGATATAGGCAAACTGTGGGAAAACTTCCTCGTTATAGAAAGACTAAAAAAAATTGCTAATGCCGGAGAAATTATCAATGTCAACTTTTGGCGTAGTTACGGCGGGGCTGAAATAGACTATCTCGAACGAAAACCAATGGAAAAATTACCGAGAGCCTTCGAGTTTAAATTCGGTCAAGGAAAAATGAGTAAAGGCGCCAGATCTTTTGAAGAAAAATATAACATTAAACCTCAACTAGTTAATCAAGAAAATTTTTCTGACTTCATTAGCTAGCCCTGGATATTTTTGACTACAACATTCTCGTGGGGAATTTTGGGAAGATGCAATAAAAAAAGCTTGACAAAACGTCAATTATATTCCATAATTAGTAGTAATTATTACTAATAAAGGAACAAATATGAATATTTTGAAGCTAAACAATTTTTTGAAACAGGCGCCATATTTGACAAAGCAAAACCTCGCGTTGGCGCTCTCTCAGGAAGGAGAGAACCTTAATTACTGGATAAAAAAACTGTTGAAAGAAAGACAGCTCATAAGTCTAAAAAAGGGATTGTATGTCTTCTCATACTTCGTCGATATGGTTTCGCAGGATCCCAAAAACAAGGAGATGTATTTTGCCTATATCGCCAAC
>JACPZF010000080.1 GCA_016195615.1 Candidatus Gottesmanbacteria bacterium
ATAAGTTGGGTACGCGCTTTCCGGTAATGACTTAAAATTAGTTCCCGTTCCTCACTGGTGATTTGGACAGAATCAACCACATATTCAGCATATCACATCACGACTTATAGTAGTGGGGAATTTGATTTGAGAGAGGTATAGAAAGTAAGGATTTAGATAAGGCGATGATTTTTGCCAACAAGGCTGGAGCTTACGCCGTTACCAAACTTGGCGCTTATGACTCTATGCCCACCAGAGAAGAACTGGCCTTCCTAGAAATTATTCCTTAATGCTTATTTTCTTTCCCTAAATTTATGGCCAAAATAAGACGCGCGTTGCCGGGGAAGAGGCGCAAACTGTTTTTGGCAAAAGTAATTGCCTCGTCGATTTTTCCCTGTCTTAATAAAACAAAAGCTAAGTTTTCGTACGCGAGGTAATAGTAGCCATTGGCAATTGAGAGACGATAGTATTTCTCCGCGTTTTCTAAATCTCCCTGATTATCATAGTAGGCTCCCAGATTATTTGCTGATACCCACCAGGCGGGTAAAAGATTTAGGGATTTGGCAAAATGAATTTTTGCCTCTTCGAACTTTCCTTGACGAAACAATTCCGTTCCTAAATTGTTTTCCAGATCAAAAGCGCCAGGATTTATTTTAGCGTCGTGGGAATAAAGACTAAAAGGTGATTGCCAGTCGAAGAGTCGAAGATAGGTACGAAAAGAAAGTAACAGTAATAAGCTGATTATTACCAAAGTAAATAGCATTTTAAGTTTTTCGTCATTCTGGCCCCTCGGTCCTGAGCCCCTCGGTCTTGAGCTCGGGGTCGAAGGACTTGTCCAGAATCGATTCTGGAGTCCCCGCCAACTGGCGGGTCCCCAGAATGACGAGGAAATTATCATACCAAGTAACCCGATCATGGGAAAATAAAACCAGCGATCGGCAACTGTCATGTCTAGGGGAATAATATTTAAAACCATTAAAAGTGAACCAAAAAACCACAATGCAAAAAAGACAAAGACTTTGCTTTTTAATTTAACCGCTAGAAAAAATATTAACGCAATAAAAACTATTAAAAGTATTAAGGGAAAATAAAAGTCCTTAAAAGTTAATTCTGTAACAAGCCAGTGTTGGCTGATGGCTAAATTTTGAGGATAGAAAAAGTTAGACAGGTAATAAGTAAATTCCTTAGGCAGGGTAATTAATCGTTGAGATAAAGAAGCGTTCATCATTGGGAAAATTCCCTTCCACGGAAGAGAAAATCCCAGAAAATGAAAACGTAGCCAAACATAAAAGACAGTAGCGGCAATACTGGAAAAGAAAAAAAATAGGAGAGTTTTTCTCGCCAAAAGAAGACAAAGGATTAGACCAAGCAAAATAACAATTAGACCGGATTCTTTACTAAGTAGAGAAAGAAAAATTAATGAGGAAAAGATTAAAATTTGCCAAAAGTGAGTGACGCGCCGAGTATCTAAAAAAAGAATTAAAGATAATGTTGACAGAGTAAAAAAGGTGTAGAGTACTTCTTGAGTGGCGGCAATATAACCGACCGCTTCGACACCAAGCGGATGAACCAGAAAGACTAAAGAACCAATAAGAGCCAGATTATGAGAAGCCTGGTATTTGCTAAAACGGAAAAGTTTTTTAAAAAGATAAAAGACCAAAACGGTATTAATCAGGTGGAGAAAAATTTGAAAAAGATGGTAGCCAAAAGAAGAAAGTCCCCAAATCCGATAATTTATACCATAGGTAATACTCATGAGAGGCTTGTAGTAATTTCCTGTTAAGATTCTTAATCCTCCAGAGTTAAAATTGCCGCCGCTAATGGCGTAGGAAATAAAGCTGGAAGTTTTAATTGAGGCATTATTAACAATTAGTTCTTGATCGTCCCAGACGAAAGGATTAAAAAGAGCTTTAGAGTAGACGATAAGGCCGAAGGCAAAAATCAAAAGCCAGGGATATTTTTGGAAAGGCCACCTTATCATAAGGGGTATTGTATACCCTTCAAAGTTGAGTTTGAAGAGTATATAATCCGACCATGAACATTGCCAACCTAGCAGAACGAATGCGGCCGAAAAATCTTGAAAAATTTTTAGGACAAGAGGATTTGGTTGGCGAAAATAAGTTAATAAGTAGGATTATTCAAACCAAACAGCCCTTTTCTTTAATCTTCTGGGGGCCTCCGGGAAGCGGTAAAACCACTCTGGCAAAAATCATTGCCAAAAGCACAGAAGCAGAATTTTTTTCCCTATCAGCAGTGTCAGCGGGTAAAAGCGAATTGACCGAAATTTTAAAAAACGCTAAGGAAAATTTAAAAACGGGAAAAAGAACAATTCTTTTTATTGACGAAATTCACCGTTGGAATAAAGCCCAACAAGCTTTTCTCTTGCCGCACGTCGAACAGGGCATAATTATTTTAATCGGAGCCACGACGGAAAATCCCTCTTTTGAAGTCATCAGCCCGCTTCTTTCCCGCTGCCGCGTTTTCGTTTTGGAGCCGCTTTCCCGAGACAACTTGGAAAAATTATTAGATCGGGCTTTAACCGACAAAGAAGACGGACTTGGTAAATACCAAAAAACCCTAAGCGAAGAAGGCAAACTCACCTTGCTGCGGCTCTCCGGAGGAGACGCGAGAATTTTATTAAATGCCTTGGAGATGGCAGTTTTATCCTATCCGCAAAAAATAATTGACGAAAAAATAATAAAGGAAGTCTTCCAGAAAAAAACCTACCTCTATGACAAAAAAGCGGAAGAACACTACAACGCTATTAGCGCTTTTATCAAATCTCTCCGCGGCTCCGATCCCAACGCCAGTCTTTATTATATGTTAAGAATACTGGAAGTGGGTGAAGATCCCAAATTTATCGCGAGACGCATGATAATTCTAGCAAGCGAAGATATTGGCTTGGCAGATCGTGGTGCGTTAATTATTGCCAATGCCGGTTTTGAAGCGGTCGAAAAAATCGGCCTGCCGGAAGCCAAACTTATTCTTTGCCATATCGCCATTTATCTGGCCAAAGCACCAAAGAGCCGGTTGGTAGCCAAGGCTCTAAGCGCTGCCGAAGAAACGGTTTTAAACTTTCCTGACGAGCCGATTCCTCTTCATCTTCGCAACGCGCCGACAAAACTAATGAAAGAGCTGGGTTTCGCGAAGGATTATCTATGGAGCGAACAATACGTCGGGCCAATAAAACCAGATTTAGGTTTTCTGCCGGAGAGATTAAAAGACAAAAAATTTGTAGCGGAGAAATAATATGATCAACCAGAAAGTAGTCTTAATAAGTGGTTCTTCCTCTGGTATTGGTTTTGAAACAGCGCTAAGATTTGCCCGCAGTGGTTATATAACTTTTGCTTCCATGAGAAATTTAGGAAGCGAGGGTGGAAAGAAATTATTAGAAATTAAAAAGACGGAAAAAATCCCCATTTTTTTATTACCACTTGATGTAACCAGAAAGGAAAGTGTCAAAAAAGCAATCGAAAATCTAAAAAAGGAAGTTTCAATAATCGATATTCTTATAAATAATGCCGGCTTCGGTTTTTTAGGGCCGATAGAAGAATTTTCGATTGAAGAAATGAAGATGCAATTTGACACCAATATCTTTGGTACGATGCGACTAACCAAAGAAGTTGTTCCTATGATGCGTAAGCAAAAAGCGGGACTTATTATTAATTTGAGCTCTATCGCGGGTCTGGTTCCTGTTCCGCTTTATGGAATGTACTCGTCCTCAAAGTTTGCCCTTGAGGCATTATCTGAGTGTTTACGTTTTGAGCTTTCGCACTTTGGTATTAAAGTAACTTTACTTGAACCAGGGTCTTTTAATACCAATTTCTCTCAAAATCGGTATTTACCAAAAATAGACAAGAAGAGTTCGCCATATCAAAACTTAAGCAGTAATTTCTTTCGCGGTTTTAAGGCGGCAAATCCCAGGGTAGTGGCGGAAAAAATTTTTGCCATCAGCCAGAAACCAAATCCCAAAACTAGATATCTAGTTGGGAGAGACGCGGTAATTTATTACTATTTAAAAAAGCTCTTGCCGGAAAAAATCTGGGAATGGGGACTACGCCGAATCTATAATTGGTAGTTTAATTTTTTCTTGACAATGATTTTAATATGACCAAAATTTTTTCCCTTTGTTCTTTGGTTTTTAACATCGCGCGAAGGCCGGGAAAAACCGAGAAAAAAATAATAAGAGCAATAATGGGAAGAAGAAATTTATCAATATCTGGTATGACGTTGCCCAAGAAATAACCAAGCAGGGGAATTCCAACCGCCCAGAGAAAACCGCCGACAACGTCAAAAGTTAGAAATGTTAAATAAGGCATATCGCCAATCCCGGCAACGACAGCTGAAAAAGTGCGAATAATGGGCATGAAACGGGCAATAATAATAGTTTTCCGGCCGTGTTTTTCATAAAAGTTTTTAGCCCTCGCTAAATGTTCTTTATGAAAAAGAAGTGAGTCCTCTTTACGAAAAAGCTTCTTGCCGAATTTATGCCCGATAAAATAACCGGTGTTGTCGCCAAGAACGGCGGCGGCAAAAAAAGTAGCGAGTAAAATGGCGATGTTTAGATATCCCTGGGAAGCGAGAATCCCAGCGGTAAAAAGCAAACTGTCGCCGGGGAGAAAAAAGCCGACTAAAAGACCGGTTTCGGCAAAGATAATGGCAAATAATCCAAGATAGCCGCCGGTTTTAATCAGAGTTTCTAGATCAAACATAAGAGTTGATTATAGAGAAAATACAAAAAGAAATCTATGACTATTGAAAATAATTGTTTCACGAAAAAAGTACTACTCGACAACCCGGAATTTCTGACAACTAAAGGCCGTTTTGATGTCGAGGCGTATTACAGGCAGTTACTGCCGCAACTAAAGGATCTTTGCGAGATTCAAAGAACACCGGTTAAGTATTCCGACGGAAGGGAGCATGGTTTAGTAAGAATTGCGTCGCGAGGGATAAAAGAAGGCTCAAAAGTTGACATTCTAACCTCACTTTTTCATGCCAATGAACTTCATGCGTTATTTCTTTGGCTTACATACGGCAGAGAAATTTTCGACTATGCTAAAACAAAAGGCGTACACATTATCGCTTATCCCATCGTAAACGAGGCCGGTTTGGCCGCTCTTGCCCTAGATAATCCTCATCAGATTTACAGCGGCGCCGCCCTTTATGATGATAAGCAAAGAAATGGCTGTTTTGTCTATTATCAACTTACTGATGGTCGAATTGTTGACGATTTAGGCGCAAATTTGGAATACAAAAGATGGTTTTTGGCCACACAAAATGCAAAAGTAGTATTACCAGCGGAAACTTTGGCTATGATCGACGCTATTGATTATGATTTTTCTTTAAGAGCGAATATTCTTTGTTATGGCGACAACCACGGTGAGATCAATGATCCCGTATATATTTTTAGAGTTACTCCCAAATCTCGTCCCGATAAACCAGTGCCCTATAGGTACCCAGGTTTTTATTTTTATGAAAAAAACGATTCCGTCATATATGCACCACTATACCTCTCTCAAATCAAATTCCCCACTACTATAAGTCGTGATGTGATATGCTGAATATGTGGTTGATTCTGTCC
>JACPZF010000081.1 GCA_016195615.1 Candidatus Gottesmanbacteria bacterium
ATCTAAACGGATGCCAGGAATCATATATGTTACCTCCCAACCCATCATATTCCTGGCCGAATATCTGTAAAGCGGTATTACGATAATTTACAAATCTCTGTTTATCGGAAAACTGTATACTATGTGCTGACCTCCCTACACTTGGGGCAAATTTCGCAATTGACAAAAAACACCAATTTCTTATAAGATAACATTGTGAACAATGAGTGGGCCGTTTATAAAGAATTTTTTACCAGTGCTGCTGTTGCATGGTTTTCGGCAGGAATTATTGCGCCTTTATTTACAAAGACTCTTGGATTTAAAGAAATCACCTCATCGATTGTCTCCGTAATCTCTTGCTTAATCTTCTTAAAGATTGCTATACTAATTGTCGAAAAGGAGAAACAATATGAATCCAGATAATATTTTGGCTGCCTACAGCATCGGGGTAATTATGAGTAGTATTGTTATTATCTACGTCTTTTTCCAGATGAAAAAATCTAAAAAAGATAAGAGGAGTAGAAACTAATATGAGTTTAAATACCATAATCTACGCCTTAGCCATCATTTTTGGCCTTATTGCTATTTATCTTGTCTTTTTTAAGATGGATAAATAAATTTTTTTCTCCCTTGCAAACTTGGGGCAAATTTCATAGACTCTTTTAGTTGTCATTGCGAGGACCCGCCAGCTGGCGGGGACGAAGCAATCTCTTTATCGTCATTCTGGTAAGCGAACTTTAGTTCGCGCATCCAGAATCTGATTCTGGACAAGCCAGAATGACATTAGAATTGAGATTGTCGCGCTCACTTCGGTCGCTCGCAATGACAGATAAATATGATTCACACCAATCCTTGGCCGATTCTTTACGGCAATATTCTTCGTATCGGCAATTTAAACAGTAACGTCGGGATTGCCACGCTTTGGACCGAACGAGATGTCGTCAAAAGTTTTTTTACTCCTAAGGAGTATTGCGTCATTGGTAATCTGTACGCCGCCGCCGGAATAAATCATATTATCAGAAACGTTTTTGCCAATCCTAACATCCGTTACATCGTTTTATGGGGCGCGGACATGAGCCAATCGGGCCACGCTTTTTTAAAGTTTATGGAAAAAGGTATTGATTCTGAATATGCTTTTATTGACGCCAAGGGTCAAATTGAAAAAGAAATTCCCCTTGCTGCCATAAACGAATTTCGCAAACAAGTTCAAGTCATCGATATGCGGGGTAGGAAAACCAATGATTTAGTAGAAACGGTTAAAAAACTTAAACCCACTACTGCCTTTGCCAAAAAACCCCGTCTTTTTAAACCCGCCACGTCTGACGTGGCGACTTTTCCTTCCGAGCAGGTAGGCTTTCGCGTTGAAAGTGATAAAGTGGCCAAAACCTGGTTACGTATTTTAAATCTCATAAGCCGTTACGGACGAGTCGAAAAAACCAGGTATGCTTCCAACAATGAGTTAAAAGAAATTTTAAATCTAACCGCGGTAATCGACCATGAGGATCCGGAAAAAGAATATTTTCCCCATTATCTGCCGTTTTCTCAAAATGAGCTCAAGGCTTATTATCCGGAATTTATGACGTCAAGAAGAATTCCCGGTACGGCTTACAATTATGGCGCCAGACTTCGTAATCTTTATGGTTTAAACCAAATTGAAGAAATAAAAAAGTTATTAAAGCGCCGACCGTTTAGTAAAAAAATGGCTGCCTTTACTTATGATTTAAAAGAAGATTTTAAAAAACTCGATACCAGCGATACGCCGTGTTTAACGCAAATACTAGGCAGAGTGGAAGACGGAAAATTTATTCTCACCGCACATTTTCGCAGTCAAGACATATTTCACGGTTGGCCCAGAAACGCTTTTGCCCTACGTAAACTACAAAAGGAAATTTGCGACTACGGAGGGTTGCCGATGGGCCAGCTTTGTTTAATTACGCATTCAGCCCACATGTATGCTGATGATTGGAATTTAGCTAGACAACTGGTAGAAGAAAATTGGTGGAGCGAGTTTAAATGGCTGCCGCCTCTTTATCGCTACAATGATCCAAGAGGAAATTGGATTATTGAAATTGATAAAAAGGGAATCATAGAGAAAAGTCCCTTTGGACTTCCTTCTAAAGCAACATGGGTGCTAAAGGATAATTATTCTTCGAACAAAGTGAGAAGTTTACTGCGAAACGTAAGAAAAAGTTCTCGGCCTTCGGCCTCGAACAATAATCTGTTGGAGTCAGAGGGTAAAATAATAGCCAAACTCTATACCATCGATATGGCGAAAGTTTTGGCCCAGTTTGAAGGCCGGACCGCGAAAGAAGTGTATTGGCAAATTGCTGATTTGGATTTTATGTTTCGCCATGATCATACTTTTTCTTTGGGGGAAGAACTAGCCAAGGCAGAACTGGCGCTAAGACTGGGGTTGGAGTTTGAGATGGATAAGCCGCTGGATTTAAGTCAAATGTCAAAGGTCAAAAATCAAAAGTACAAGTAAAAAATCAAAAGTTAATATTGTTCGAGCGGAGCGAGAACTTCTCCCCGCCAACTGGCGGGTCGAAGAATAAATACTTTTTAACTTTGCCTTTTAGCTTTTAAATTATGTATAAACTTGTCATCCTCGACTACGACGGCACCATGGTGGGAAAATCCGGGGAAGTCAGTCAAAGGGTAAAAAAAAGTATCGAGAAAGTCCGCGAAAAAGGCGTAAAGGTTTCTATTTCGACCGGCCGCGCGGTCTATTCCCTTAAAAACTTAATCCGCGAACTCGACCTAAATCTCCCTCATGTTTTTTTGGCCGGCAGCCTTTTATACAATCCCATTAAAGATTTAATACTCCTAGAAGAAGCGATTAAAAAAGAATTGGTCATCGCCGCCAATGAATTTGCTCTTAAAAATAATTTATATTTAGAAGCGGCGACATTCGACAAACTTTACTATAATCGTATTATTCCTACGATTACTTCTAAAAGAAAAAAAATGACCAAAGAAAACGATGGCCTGGCCGATCTTAGTGAACTGGTCAAAAGAGAAAAAGTACTGGTAATGCGTTTTGTCATCCAAAACAAAGAGGAAAGAAAACTGGTGGAAGCCCTCCGGAAATCTATGTCAGATCAGCTTAATTTTCAAATGGGCTACGCGCACGATTTCGGCAGTATTGAATTTTGGAATGTCACTTCCGTGAGCGTTTCGAAAGTTTCCGCACTTCGGCATCTTTGCGAGTATTTAAAAATTCACCCGAGTGAAACTCTGGCGATCGGCGATAGCCCGATTGATTTGCCGCTTCTAGAAAATGTGGGCATGGGAATTGCCATGGGTAATGCTAGCAATATAGTTAAACAAAAAGCCAAATGGGTAGCGCCGGGAGTGGAAGAAGAGGGGGTGGCGATTGCTCTGGAAAAATTTATTCTGATTTCGTAATATTTTAATGACAACCACATTTTTATCATACCAACACTCTGCGGTAGCATAACCCTGGTATGCTGGTAAAATGCAATAATTAATTTGATTTGCTAAATAAATAAAGTGTGAGCCTATGAAAGAGTACCCTCGAACCGAAGAAGTGCTGCGACTTCTAGCAGGCGGTGCCGTCCTAACAAGTTTAATCTTAAGTCCCCATTTAACTCTGGCTGCTATTTCTACATTTAAATTATTTCATGATTGGAACAACTATTCCTCATTTCAATTAAAAAGGACAGTTGAACGCCTACGCAAAAGGAAAATGGTAAAAATTGTGGAAAGAGAAAACGAAACCGTTGTGGAATTGTCAGGGCTAGGTAGAAAAGAACTCCTGCGTTACGATATTAGTAAAATGCAAATTCCTAAACCCCGGAAATGGGATGGCAAGTGGTGGCTGGTAATATTTGATATTCCTGAAATCGCAAAAAACCGGAGGAATATATTTCAAAAGAAACTGAAAACTCTGGGTTTTCACTTTATTCAAAAGAGTGTTTGTATACATCCGTATCCTTGTCAAAAAGAAATAGAATTCCTGAGAGAAGTTTATGGGATAAAAAAAGGAGTAGATTTACTCCGGGTAGAATTTTTTGAAAAAGAATATCTTGTTCGGGACAAATTTAACTTATAATCAAATATGATCAGTGATATGCTATAGCATACGACTGGTATAGGTGTTATCATATAAGAAGCGGAAGAAAAACTTTCTTATCACCATACTCGTAATATTATAAATTTCAAATGAAATTTCGATTTGGCATAAATAAAAGCGAATTAGGCGATCTGCTTTTAGCAGTAGAAGAAAGAGGATATGTGGGAATAGTGAGGGAAACCCGTTATGACGAGGGTATTGGGATGCGGGTAGAAACAGATACGGGAAACACTTATACAGTTGAGGTGGAGGGAAATTCAGACGAAATTAGAAGAGTAATTGAGGAAATTGATCCAAACAGAGGTGCTGCACGTCCTCCCAGGTGGTTTAAATAATTTCCCCCTTTACAACTCTTTTAAAAAAAATTATAACTACTCTAACAATTCTGCCCCCAAATTAATGGGGGATTTTTTGGAATATGTCAATTGAACAAAGAGTTTTAAAATATGAAAACTACTTAATTACTGCTGGGATTAGAACGAGCCGTGATAATGAATACCAGTTAATTAGAGAAAAACTGGCTGGTAGAACAGTTATTCTAGATATTGACGATTTTTTATTTGAAAATACCGCAGACAGAGCATTTTCAATTTTGGCATATATTTTTCAACTTACAGCTGATCAGCTAGATAGAGTAAGGCCGTACTACTACGATCCCGCGACATGTCCCGTGTGGAAAGAAATTGGAATCGATCCGGGCTTAGTTCCTAGAATTATTAGGTCTATATATCAAATTCCCGGACTCCATTTTGCTTTAGACCCAAACCCTGAAGCCAAAGCCACATTAGGTAAAATAGATTGTATGGGGGCAAGAATTACTTACTGCACTTCAAGAAGGGGTGATGATCAAGCAATGAGACCATTTTTACATAAGGAAACGGAAGCAGCGATTCTAAACGCCGAATTTCCGCGAGGTCAGATTTATAGCATGGCAAACGATATTGCTCACGGATATTGTGATTCCAATACGAGTAGTTTAAATTGGAAACTTGCAACTGCTCGTAAGCTCGGAGCGGATTTTATCGGTGATGACGATATTAGAGTTTGTCTGGCTGCAACCGAAGTCGGACTAAGATCAGTTTTATTAGCAGCCCCACACAATCATCCAAAAGTAAGTGGCCTCGAAATAATAAATGAAACAAACGTAAGAATTCCGGCGGGAATGCGTGTTATTTCTTCATTAAGATCATTGCCCTCAGCCTTGATGTCCTTAGAATATGAGACAAATTTACATGACGAAAGTATGTCACGATCGATAGATCTTAACACTTGGCAATAATCTATCTTGTATTGTAAATTACAATGAATTAAAATTCATTTTTAATGACCCACCCCTTCATCTCCGTCATGGGAAATATCGGAAGCGGGAAAACGACGCTTGATCGCTGTATCGCTCGCTACCTCAAATTCCACCTAGTTGAAGAAAACGTTGCCAATAACCTTTTTCTGGCTGATTTTTACAAAGACATGCATCGCTGGGCCTTTCATTCCCAAACCTATTATCTGACGGAAAAAATCAAGCAGATGCTTGCGATTAAAGAAATAATACAAAAAAAACCAGTCGTTCAGGATACCTCGATCTATCAAGACGTTTTTGTTTTTGCCGAAGCCCAATACGAAGCGGGAAACATGAGCCAGCCGGAATTTGATCTCTATCAAAAAATTTATGCCATGTGGGAAAAGCAGCTACCGACGCCGGATTTGATTATTTATTTAAAAACTTCGGTTGAAGTGGTGGAAGAGCGCATCAACAAAAGGGCGAGAAATTTTGAAGCCAAAGTGCCGAGATGGTATTTAGTTTTGTTAAACTGGCTTCTGGATAGGTGGGTGAGCCACAACAAGAAAATTCCCATATTAACGATTGAGACGGATGGGGTTAATATTGTGGATAGCAAAAAGGATATCGAGAAAGTAATATCATTAATAAAAGAAAAACTTAAATAACTGTCATTGCGAGGGGCGCGAAGCGGGACGTGGCGATCTAAGTAACGTCATTCTGGCTTGTCCAGAATCAGATTCTGGATGCGCGAACTAAAGTTCGCTTACCAGAATGACGATATAAAGATTGCTTCGTCCCCGCCAGCTGGCGGGTCCTCGCAATGACAAATACAAATATGAAACTTTATTTCACAGCATCCTTTTCCGGCGGCCGGGAATTTTTAAAACAGTACCAAAAAATAATTTCGTCTCTGAAGGCTGGCAAAAACCAAGTGAGCGGCGAACAGCTTTTGTTGGAACACGCTGAGGTCAATGGCAACGGTAAGGATCCGCAGGTGATCTTTGAAAGGGAAAAAACCAGAATTGAGGAGGCCGAGGCGATTATCGCCGAAGTTTCCGAACCGTCGCTTGGGGTTGGCTCGGAAATTGCTTATGCTTTAACTCTGGACAAACCGGTTCTCGCGCTTTTTTATAAAGAAAGCGAAAATAAGCTATCGCCCATGATTTCCGGAAACCCTTCCGACCATCTTTTCGTCGAGCACTACGACGAGGACAACGTCAAAGTTCTCATTAATAATTTTTTAAAATACGTTCGGGAAACCCAAAAACATAAAGGTAAAATGATTGTCATTGAAGGCGCTGACGGGTCGGGAAAAGCCACGCAAAGCGAACTTCTCGTAGCCTATTTGAAAAAACAGCACGTCAAAGTAAAAGAGATTGAATTTCCGCGCTACTACACCTCTTTTCACGGAGATATCGTCGCCAGATTTCACCGTGGCGAGTTTGGCAGTATCGATTCTGTCTCGCCTTATTTAATTTCCCTAGCCTATGCGCTTGACCGCCTGTCCATGCGGGACGAAATAAATGATTGGTTGAAAAAAGGCTACACGATAATTGCCAACCGCTACGTGACGAGTTCCATGGCTCACCAGGCCGCCAAACTGGAGGAAAATGAGCGGGAAAAGTTTGCCAATTGGCTTGACGAACTGGAATATCGGGTTCACAAAATGCCCCGCGAAGATTTGGTAATTTATTTACACGTCCCTTGGCAGATTGGGCAAAAACTCTCCCAGCAAAGACATAAGGCCTATTTAAAAGGCCAAAAAGATATCGCGGAAATTGATACCAAACACATGAGAGAGACGGAAAAAATGTATTTATGGCTTCTTAAGCATAAGAGAAATTGGAAGATGATTGAGTGTGTAGAAAAAGGTAGGTTAAAAAATAAGGAAGAAATACAGAAAGAAATAAGAAATCTCCTATAACTAAGGAGGTGAGAAAAATGGTGCATGCAATAAACAAAGGGAAATTGGTCGAAGCAAAAGATGCCCTAAAAGAATTGCTTGAAAAAGCAGGGGGGGCAGTTAGTATTGTAAGAGAAGTTTTTACGGAAGAGTCTCGGCGTATTGATAGGATAAGACAACCGTTAGAAAGACCAAGGAATTATGGTTCAAATTCTGAAAAACGATAAACTTTATTTTATGAAAAAAGCCACTCTTACGATTTTTGCCGGGCCGATGTTTCGTTATTTCTATTTCGTCATTCTGGGGACCCGCCAGCTGGCGGGGACTCCAGAATCAAGTAAAAGACCGATTCTGGACCCGCCTGGCGGCGAGGCAGGCAAGCCAGAATGACATTTTATAGTGCTATTATTGAATTGTTCTATTATTTTAATAATTTTATGAAAAAAGCCACTCTTACGATTTTTGCCGGGCCGATGTTTTCGGGGAAAACGACCAAACTCATTTATCTGACCAAAATTTTAAAAAAACTCGGCCAAAAAGTTTTAGTGGCCAAACCGTCTATCGATACCAGATATACCAAAGCTCCTAAACTGGCAAGTCATGACGCCAAAACGGTCACGGCGGTTTTTGTTGACATGAATAAGCCGGAAGATTTGCTAAAAATAGTAGTAAAAAACCCTTCGACTCCCTACGGTCGCTCAGGGCAAAATCTTCGTTACGACCATGTAATTTTGGACGAACTCAACTTTTTCCATAAAACCAAAACACCAGAGGTTGTTAAAAAATTACTTAAAAAAGGCGTAAGCGTTACTGGCTCGGGTCTGGCTTACGATTACCGCCGTAAACCTTTCGGGCCAACTCTCAAGCTTATCAAAATGGCCGATTATCCAATTTGGCAATACGCCATCTGCCAAAAATGCGGCGCAGCGGCAGAGCATACGGAAAGAGTGGCGGGCGGCAAAGAGCAAGTGGTGGTAGCGGGAACCGACATGTACATCGCGTCGTGCCGCAAATGCCACAAGGTGTATACTGGAAGATAGATTTGGTTAATTGTTTTTACTCCTCATTTAAGGTATAATAGAATCCGACTCCATATAATTAGAATACTCTCAATATGACAAAACTCCCTTCTAGAAAATTACGCCCGAGTAAGTCGGAAAAGAAATCCGCTGATAGAGAAAAAAAACGCGCCAAGGACTTAGCTAAAAAAACCAAACTTTTTGGTGCTTCTCTTAAAAAAAAGGGCTTAAAAGTGATTAACAAAACCTCCGACGGAGAAAAAATAGTAATCGATTTGGAGAATCTGTCTGGTCCGGCAGCGGGGATATTTGGCGATATCGTTTTACAATTTTTGGGTTTAAACATCTCGACCAGTTCCGACGGCGCGGAACAGCCGAGTTATTCTTCTACCGTGACTTTAAACGCTTCAACATTTATGAGTGGGAACGTAAACACCCGAGATTTAGTAAAAATGGGGGATTATTTAGTCGAAGCCCTAGAGCAAGTTAAGCGCTACCGTCTGCCGGGTGACAAAAGAGCGCAAGGTCAATTTTTAATAAACTTTAAAGAAGAAATTGTGACCAACAAAACACTCTTAGAGATTAAAGAACAACTAAAAAAAATTCTGCCCAAAAACGGCTAGGAATCATAGAGTATTTCTTTGACAACCTCTGATGATTTAGAATAAAGATAAACTCCGGCAAAAATCCCCTCATTTTTATATTCGGCAATCATGGATTTAGCAAGAGCAATGCCTTTTTGACGAATATCAGAGTCGTTTAGGTTTTTAAAATCTTTATGGAAATCTTCGGAAACGGCCACGTCCGGCAGAAGTCTTAAAACCCCAAGACTTTTTTTGGTAATAATAGGAATAATAACCGGAATTAATTTGACTTTCTCATAAAGTTTTTTGGCCTTTACAACGGATTGCCATTTTTGCCAAAGAACCCTATCATAGCAGGCTTGCACGATCAGAAAACGCGCTCCGAGAGCCACTTTTTGGAGCGAATTTTCTAAGTCGTTGGGGTTGGGGTGGGCGACAGCACCCGTAAAAAATTGAGAAGAAACCAAAGGCAAAATGTTCTCCCAAGACAAACGCAGAATGGTTTCGCCGGGAGCGGGATCGCCGATAAGGACAAAGAGATTATTGACTTTCTGTTTTAAAAGCGCCGCACAAAAACTTTTAATTTCCGGAATGGTTTTTCGGCGGACAGCGAGAATGGGTAAAATCGCACCGCCGGGAAGTTGAGAAAAAATTTCCTGCTTGGCGATTTCGTCAATGGCATAGTACTCTAAACCAGCGTGGGCCTGGTCGGAAAAAGTCACCATGTCAGCCCCAAAAGAAAAAAGTTTTTGAGCATGACCGATAATCTCAGCCGGTTTTTGTTCTCTTTTAGGCGCAATTTCGGCCATAGTAACAAAATGCTGATGAGTTAAAAGAGTTTGGAAATCGTGAGAAACGACCCGGCAGATCGAATTTATGCCTCTAATTGGGGTTAAGCTCAAATGCTTTTGGTTTTTTAATAAAAACTCTTTAAGTAAAGGACCGTTTATAGGAACTGCCAAAGCGCCGTCATACTTTTTAGGACGGCGATCTTTCAAAAACCCCTCGACGGTCGGGACGATGAGATCGACCACTTCCAAATAGCCGCCTCTTTCCCAATCGATAAGTTTTAAAAAAGCCGCCAAATTATTTAAAACCTCAGTATTAACAATAATCTCAATTGACCCGGTAAAATTTTTAAGTAACGGTTTTAAGTATTCCCAGCCGGGAATTTTTTCTAAACCCTCGTCAGTAAGTAGCACATCTTTGGTTTCTAATTTTAAAGATTCTATAAAGGGTTTCCAAAGTTTACCTCCCAATATGTCATTGCGAGCCACGTTCGTGTCAACCGAACGTGGCGTGGCAATCTGCTTTTTATTGTCATTCTGGGGACCCGCCAGATGGC
>JACPZF010000079.1 GCA_016195615.1 Candidatus Gottesmanbacteria bacterium
CGACCCAGAAACAAAACGAAAAGATCAGGGTCTTTTTTCTGCAAGAATTCTATTACTGCCAGCGCCGGCGTGAAATGTCCGCCGGAAATCGCAATTTTCATAAGCTTTTTTTTATCATACTTTGTTTTGAAATGTTTAAAAGGATACCAATGGCAAAAAGTTCAACGACTATGGCAGAACCCCCGTACGAAATAAAGGGCAGCGGAATACCCGTTAAGGGAGTAAGAGCAACCATGGAAGAAAGGTTAATAATAATTTGTAAAGCGATCCAGGCGGTAATACCAAAAGCCAGAAGCCTGCCGAAGTTATCAGGAGCGTTTTTGGCAATAATAAAGCCTCGGTAAATAAGAATTACAAAAACTAATATCAATGCTGTCGCGCCGATAAATCCCAATTCTTCGGCAATAATGGCAAAGATCGAATCGGTCGAGGCCTCGGGAAGGTAAAAAAATTTTTGGCGGGATTTACCAAGTCCCAGGCCCCACAAACCTCCAGAGCCTAGGGCGATAAGAACTTGTCTGACATGATAAGAAGCGCCCAGAGGATCAGAATTTAGGTTTAAAAAAGTCGCGAGCCGGGCAAAACGATACGGGACCGAAATAGCTAGGGCCAAAATACCTCCAAGTGCTACGGGAATTAGACCGACGAGGTGTTTTAAGGGCGCTCCGGAAATAAAATAAATTATTAAACTGCAGGAAACAATAATGATCCCTGTCCCCAAGTCCGGTTCGAGAAGGATTAAGCCGACTACCATGCTAAGTAGGATTAAAAACGCTCCAAAGCGATTTTTTTCCTTTTTTGATAACCAAGCGGAAAGATAAATGGTGGTTATAAGCTTGGCTACTTCTGAAGGCTGCAGAATAAAAAACCCTAAACTAATCCAACGATGTGCCCCCAAAGCTTTCACCCCTAAAGAAGGAATAAAAACCATTACTAGTAAGGCCAGGCTTCCTAGAAGCATCGGCAATGATAATTTGTAATAGCGGCGGTAGTCAAAAAAAGCGGCAAAAATCATCCCCAAAAGACCTATTATTACGCCTTTGGCTTGGTCGCGCAGGTAGTAAAATTTATTTCCAAATTCAGTTAAGGCTGTCACAGCAGAGGAATCGAAAACCATTAAAAGCCCAAATGCCAATAAAAAAAGGGTTAAAAACAATAAATACCAATCAAAATATTGCTGATGAATTTTAATTTTCACTTTGGGAGATCTATTTAATAACAGCAAGCCACAAACCAAAAATAGCAAACAAAATTCCAATCAACCAGAACCGGGTTACCACCTTTGGTTCACCCCAATCTTTATTTTGAAACCACAAATGTAAAGGAGCGACATGAAAAACTTTTTTGCCAAGAAATTTTTTGGAAATTAATTGCAAAAATGAACTCGCCACTTCTGCGACAAAAACGCCGCCGATGATCGCCACGGCGGGAATTTTTCCTGTTAAAAGACCAACTACCGCCAATGTCGCTCCAAAGGACAACGCGCCTACGTCTCCCAACCAAATTCTCGCCGGGTAGATATTAAAATACAAAAAAGCCAGAAGGGAACCAATCCAGATAGCAATAAAAACAGCAAGCGTCGGGTCTAAAAGTGTCGAGGAAATAACCCAAAAAGCGGTTAAACAAATAAGTAATAAACCCGAAGCAAGACCGTCCAGTCCGTCGGTAATGTTAAAAGCGTTGGCAAAGGAAACAACGATAAAGGCGGCCAGAGGAATATAAAAGATGCCGATCTCAACTGTACCAAACCAATGAATATTAATAAAATCCACCCCTAATTTGGTATAAAAAAGGATACCGATGATTAAGGCTAAGATTATTTGAAATAATAATTTATGCCTAAGACGCAGTCCGAAAAAACCGCCTCGTTGGTAACCGAAAGTTTTGCGGATATCATCATATAATCCCAAGAGACCAAAAGAGATAAAAGAAAATAACAGCAAAAAAATCTCCCAAACCTTGGGAGTAAAACCAAACAAACCGTAAGACCAAAGGGTCATAATGGTCACGACTAAGATTATTAATAAACCCCCTCCTACCGGCGTGCCGACCTTCCAGCCGTGAAGTTTGTCAAAAATCGGCGTTAGTTTGTCAAAAACGTCTCTCGTTTCTTGATTTTGCCGTCTTAATTTCCATTTATATAAAAGATCAATAAAAGGAACGAGAAGTAAACTGGTGATTAAAAAAGATAATAATAGTAATCCCAGAAGTTGGGCCATAAATGTTAAATACTAAATCCTAAATTCTAAATACTAAATAAATTTAGGAACTTTGGTAAAAAAATAATCAAGCCTATAATTGCGGCCGCCGCAGATGCTACCAAAACCATTCCTCCGGCCACATCTTTGGCAGTTTTGGCTTCCTGATGCCACTGGTTTGTCACTAAATCAGTTACTGCCTCGATACTGGTATTAATCATTTCAGAAACGACCACCATGGTAATCGTCAGAGCAACAGTCAACCATTCAACATAATTAATATTAAATAACAAGCCAAAAAAGATCACAATTACCCCCATGGCGATAATAATTTTCGCATTTAATTCAGTCTTAATAACTAGTTCGATTCCCGAAAAAGCAGATTTTAGGGAAATGTGGTGGTGGCGGTGTTTAAAGTTATCGTTCATTAAGTAATTATAGCTTTTGGGTATGATATAATCAATTTAAGTTATGGAGCTTAAGATTAACGGCAAAAAAGTCTTCTTTACGACTCTCGGCAGCGGCAAACAACTTTTAATTTTACCCGGATGGGCTCATGATCATAACATTTGGCATGGCGTCCAAGATTTGCTGTCGCGAAACTTTCAGGTTACGGTTATTGACTTCCCGGGATTTGGGGACAGCCAGATAAATCCACGCCTAAAAAACCTGACTGATTACGCCCGTTTTTTAATTAAAGTCGTCAAGGAATTAAACTTTAAGGATTTTGTCATACTTGGGCATTCTTTTGGCGGCTCCGTGGCAATTAAAACCTTATCTCTTGACCCAACTCTTCCCCTGAGAAAATTAATTCTTGTAGACTCATCAGGACTCAGGCATTTTCATTATAAAAAAATACTGGGCCTAATTCTGGCTAAACCAGGAAAATTAATTTTTTCCTTACCGATTTTAAAACGTTGGCATCAGGGGGCAAGGAGACTACTTTATGATCGGCTTGGGGAAACCGATTATCTTCTTAGCGGTGAACTAAAAAACACTTTTAAGAGAATCGTTTCGGAAAATCTGGAAGGACTTCTCGATCAAATTAAAATTCCTACCTACATTTTGTGGGGCGAAAAAGATGATATTACGCCATTAACTTTGGGCAAAATTTTAAATGCTAAAATTATAAACTCAAAATTAATAACCCTTAAAAATTGCGGTCATTTCCCTTTTCTTGAGGATCCCCAAGGTTTTGTGCAAACAGTCATCAAAATAGTGTCAGAATAGATTTTATGCCAAAGAGCCTGCAGCAACTTCTTTTTTTAGCCCAACTTGAAGAGTATGATCAAACAAGGTTAGAAACTTGGTTGATAATACATCCTGATGCTGAAATTGAGGAAACAAAAAAACACCTCGTTTGGACGCCTAAGGCGAGAATAATTTTTTACCTTGGCAATTTTTTTTTTTTTTTTTTACTATATCCAAAAAATGCCTTATTCCTTGGCTTAAATATTATCTCCTTACCGGAAAATTTAATTAAAAAGATCGTCGTTTTATTAGCGGCCATAAAACTATCTTTGTTTCCCAAACTTCTTATTATTGCCATCACCGGCAGTTTTGGCAAAACCTCGGTAAAGGAAATTCTCTATCAGGTATTAAGTAGCAAGTATCAAGTATTAAA
>JACPZF010000086.1 GCA_016195615.1 Candidatus Gottesmanbacteria bacterium
CAGATTTGCGCCATTGTCTCATTCTGTTTTAAAAGTTCAACTACCACCTGAGTTTTAAACTCCGGTGAATGTACCCGTTTGATATTTTTGTCCATAGAATTCTATCTTAGCAGGTGGTCTAGTTTCTGGGGTACAGTATACTCCGTACTTACAAAATCGAAATACTCTCTGGAGCTGAAAGATCTAACAAATTTGTCATTCTGAACTTGTTTCAGAATCTAATTTAAGTAAATCTTTGCGGGAGTTCCCGTGATAGAACTAAAGCGTGTCATCCGCCAGCAGGCGGACGGAGCGCTTAAGAGGTTAGGAGTTAACCGCCTCAAGGCGGTTTTTTGGTGGAATACTTCTAACAACAAGGGTGGTACCGCGGGTTATAATCCTGAGCGAAGTCGAAGGATAGCTCGTCCCTAAAATCTATTTATTCTTCGAGCGAAGCGAGAAGTCTAAATCTTAGTTCTCGATCTCGATCTCGAACAATAAAAGTTAGATTTTATGGACGAGTTTTTTTGTGAAAAGGAGGTGTAAACAAAATGGCAGAAACAGAAGAAAAAATTTTTAATAAGGCTCTAGATAGTATTTTTACAGCTGAAATTGTTGGCAGAGACGGAAAACCATTAGATTTAGAAACCCAAGTTGCAACAAAACTAGAATTGATAAAAATATTTATGAAAATGGACGAATTTATGTCAGGAAAAAGTGAAAGTAACGATTTTAATGGAAGAAGGAGGTGAAAAATATATGAATGAAACTTTTAATTCAGAAAGTGCAGCTAGTGTACTTTTAGACGTATCTGTGGAACATCAACTTAGGGAAGAACTAAGACCGTTAGGAATTAAGCCGGATTCACCTGCTGGTAAAGAATTTTTGTTCCGTGCACGAGTGTTTGGATTCAATGCTGTTAATCCGCCAAATCCTAAACTCAACGAATAAGTAAAGGCTAAGAACCCAAGCTTTTACTTATCGCTGAAGTGGCAGAGAGGTCAAATGCAGCTGTCCGTAAAACAGTCGTCCGAAAGGACTACGAGGGTTCGAATCCCTCCCTCAGCACTAAAAGGAAAAATTTTATGTCAACAATAGAACCGGAAAAATCTGCATTAAAAGATGTTGTTGGTATCGGTGTTCTGTCCATAACAACCGAGCGTGATTTCGATGGCACGATAAAAAAGATCGTGCCAACTTGTCGTGGGATTGAGTTAAAATTCGAAAGCCAAAAATCTAGTTTTATAGCAACCTCGGAAGACGGCACCATAACGATAGAAACCCAACCGCCAGAAGGATTATCAAGAAAGAAATCTGGCCACCAAGAGATTTCAGCTTCAAATCGCAGATGGCTTGTTGATATTCAAACTCCACGTGAAGCTATTACCACAACGATACATGCGGTTACAGATTTTAGAGCAGAAGTTCAATTTACCGCGGGTGAAAATGAAAAAACTAGACGCCATCCTTTTATCCCTTTTGATCTTAATATTAAACATCCCGCTGTTTTAAAACCAAAAACAGACATACTTTTAGCTCTCCAGATTTTTGGACATATGGCTGCAGCTGCGAGAATGGTAAAGTCTCTACCCGAACCAATACGTAATAAAACCTTTATGGCTGCCAAAGAGACAGATAACGTACCAGCGTCAATAAAACACATGCAACAAATCGGAATATTTAGAGATGATTTAATGATACCTTTGACTTATGATGATGCTACGAGCGGAGGAATGCATTTACAAGAGAGAAAAAGTGCCATTTGGTGGTTGGCGCAAAACCCAGAACTGGTAAATAGGTTTATGACAGCCAAAGTAGTGATAAGCGACTTAAGAGAAGAAACCGCCTGGTTAAAACACATGGCTGATTGCATGCATTTGCCTCAAATCTTTCTAGCGCTAACTTATGCTTGGCCGCAAAGACTGGACGAGTTGGATAACTTACATCCCGATCTGGTCTCAGCATTCTCGCGATTGCCAAACAAAGAAGCTAAAATAAGGGCCTTACATGAGGTAGGTTTGGAAGAAACAGATGCTGTCATTGACTGGTTTGATTGGGCTAGACGATGGAAGGCAGGCGTCGTCGGCAACCACGCCCAGGCCGCAGATGCCATTTTAACATTTGGTTTAGTTTCGCCAGAAATTGCACCACCAAATTTTGACAATTGTATTGTTTGTCCACCAAGAACACATTTGGAAACAGATTCAGTAGAAGCTCTCTGGTTTAAAGACAAAAAAAAGGTTGTTGTAATTCTCGGGTCAGGAGATTGGACAGAGAGAGAATTGTTCGTCAAGAACATAATAACTACGGCTAATTTATTACCCGATTGCCATTTAATTATCGTCGGCCCTCTTAACGGCCAAACACCAGTTGCAATCAACCTTCCATCAAATATCACTACTCTTGGGTTTGTTAATTCTGCGATCGTAGATGGTTTGACTAAATCAGCCGACATTGCCGTTATAAAACCGGGGAATATTTCATTGGGTGAAACCGCGGGAACCATTACCTTAATTGCACCAACTGATAACCTGGAACACAGTCTTGAAATAAGTAAAATGGCAGGAAATCCACGCTCTGTTGCCATAGCCGTTGAAGTTATGGAAGAACGCTTAACAACTGCCGTCGAAGAATGGATTTCTCTTGGTTCCCCCAAATATTTTTCTCCCCTTTTAGACATATCGAGTCCAGAAGAAATTGCTGCCAAAATTACGGATGCTTTAAAGATTAAAGATACACTAATGCCAAAACTAGCTAAGATACCTTCCGGAGGAACGCAATTACTAGCAACTATCGTTGAATCTTTATTAACGAACAGTTTTTCTCGTAGTGAGGTACCACGAATTGTGCAACAAATAAAATTACAGGTAGGAAAGAAATGGGAACAGGAGAAAATATGATAATTTTTACGCCTTTAGATAATACTGTGCAATTTACATCTCCCTGGTGCCATTTAACAGACGAAAATGGCCTTCCTTGTGCCGGTCAAATTAGCTTTACAGCTGATGGAATCGTTTGTAAATCTTCTAAAGATCGTATTTCTCTTAATCTGCTATTTTTGGTTCCGGGATTTGGCGAAATAATGCTAAGAACAAATATAGTTAATAACAATGGCCAAAAGATTATCTTAGAAGAAGCGCTAATTAGAGGAAGAGTTGATCAGATAAATAAAATAGGCACAGGCAATGATATAAAAAAAATCGATTTCTTGTTAATGGAGGGTATCAAAGCAGTTAAGAGTCAAAATAGATTAATAATTCAAAAAGTGTTAAGAGCGTTGCTTTTTTTAGGAGAAAAAATAGCGGTTAAAAAAGCAAAAAAAGATTTGCAGGAAAAAAATAGTAATCTAAAAATAAAATTTGGTGGGCAAGCCTTTCTACTGCCATCTTCTACGCTTTTACAAAAAAGGTTTAGGGAAATTTTCGATTTCGGAGTTGTGCCTACTTACTTTTTCATGACACAGCCAAAAAAGGGTATCTTCGACTTTAGCATGACGAAAGAGATTACAAAAATACTCAAAAAACAAAACATATCAATAAAGGGACATCCTTTGGTTTGGCTGCACCAATATGCAACTCCGATATGGATAAAAGAGTTAAATTTTAGTGAATTAAAAAAAGTTATTATTGAACACATCGATAAGGTACTACGCCATTTTGGTAGAGAAATATTTATGTGGGATATCATTAATGAATTTAATGCTTCGGATGCAAATGGACAAAACCTTTCTATTAACCAGCTATTGGAATTAACTAAACTTATATCAGATCAAGTTCACACGATTAATCCCGAGATTAAAAGGGTATTAAATTTCTCGGAGATTTTTGGAGTAGGAAGTGCGATTGGTAATAAAACCAGTGTGCCTATGGAACACTTTCTTGACCTTTGTGTCAAACACAACGTGGGGTTTGAGGCGATCGGGTTTCAACTTTACTTGGGAATAAGGAAAGAATTTACCTGCCGCGAATTACTTGATATAAGCCTATTTTTTGATAGATTTACCAGGTTTGGCAAACAGTTACACCTGACAGAGTTAGGATTTCCATCCAAGTTTGCCATTGACCCTAATTGTTTTTTCAAATTCGACCATCCAGCCGGTGGGGGTTGGTGGCATAAACCATGGACCGAAACGATACAAGCTGAATTTTTAGACAAAATAATTCTGATCTTTGCTTCAAAACATTTGGCAACGTCAATCACTTGGTGGGATATCGCTGATATTGGATCTAATAAAGACATCTCTTGTAGATTCCTACCATTTTCTGGACTCCTAAGGAGAGATTTGACTCCGAAGCCGGCATGGCATATTTTTGAAAAATGGAGAAGTAAGTTATGAAAAAAAATAATCTAAAAACGTTGATCCAAAACGAACCGCTCATTGAAGCGGAACCAACCCTTACGGCTATTAAACCCAATCTGATAAACCAGAAAAAAGGGAGTATTTTCTTCGGCGTGGGAATCATGTCGAAAGATAAATTGTCAAAAGCTGTACCTTTTGATATTTTGGCGATGTTTTTTACGGCAGAATTATTGCGCCGGGAATTAAATTTTAGTGAAGTTATCGTTTTGGTTGCCGACTCTCATGCTCTCTCTAATAATATTTTCAGCCGTCAGAAAATAGAATTAGTGACAACGCAAACAATTCAGACGCTGCAAAAAATAATCATAAATTTTAAACTATTAAACTTTAAACTCCTCGTCTCTTCCCAAATTGCCAAAGAACAATCTTTTCAAGAAATAGTTTCGAAACTCCCAGAAATCCCAAATCAATACCTGACGCTAGAAATTGCCGATTGTTTATTCTTGCAAAAACAAAATAATTTACGTCTAAAACTCGGCTGGACGATGAGAAAAGACAATGAAGAGATGGGAAATGATGAACGTTTCTTTGATCAAAAAATCAAAGAGTTATGTCCTTTTTTGTCTTTTGTCCATCTCAAACCAGGCCGCACTTTTGACCAAAACCGCCAGAGAGTTTCTCCATACTTATCTATTTTAGGAGAAACTCGTTTATTATTAAGATCAGGCGAGAGTATAAAAGATAAAATAAACTTAGCTTCGAAAAGCTGGAACGACCCAAATTTTGGCGGAACGTTAAGACACCTCGCCAATATTGTTCGTGTTTTCGAAAAACTTTTTGGCAGTTTAGGCAACAAATCTTTAGAAGAGAAAATTCAAATGATTATTCACAAGTCATTAAAGTAAATATTAAACAATACTACCACACTACAGTGTGCGGTAATATTGTAAGAATCGATGATTGATCTTGATTTGGAATAGAGTTAAGTGCTAGTCTTTAAGAGTGAGAAAATTGAGCCCAATTAAAAGAAAAGAGTTGATGATTGCTCTATGTTGTGCAATAGCTACATTAAATAAACCAGACGAAGTAGCTGAATTTCTCTTAGACTTTTTGTCGCCAAAGGAAAATGAGATGATAGCAAAAAGACTAAGGATAGCAGAATTGTTAGTAAGGGGTAATAATTATGAATCGATTAGAATTGATGTGGGTGCTGGATATTCGACAATTGCGCGCGTAAACACTTGGCTGAATTTATCTGGTAAAGGGTTAAAGCTTGTACTTGAAAGAAAAAAGTCGGAGCCGAAAGAGGCAACCATTGAAGAAAAATATGATCCCTATTCTTGGCATAATGCAAAAAGAAGATTAAGTATTTATTTTTGGCCCGAACTACTTATCGAAGAGTTATTAAAAACAAGTAATAATTTAGAAAAAGAGAAGATAAAAAATATATTTGAGAAATTAAACTTAAAAAGCAAAACTTTTGATCGGAGTCGAAATAAGGATTTTTATTTAAATTTTAGAAAACATTTAGAATGATACAATATTACCACACTACAGTGTGCGGTAATATTGTAAAGTTATTAAAATAGTATTATTGATTATGAAAATTTCTGTTGATAAGCGAATTTTTGAGAAAGTACCTGATTATAAATTGGGTGTTGCGGTAATAGCCGGTATAAATAATCAGGGAAGCATCTCCCCAGATATAAAAGTCGAGCCATTTGCCAAAACGGAACTCTCGGCTTGGATAAACGCCGCCAAAAGCCAGGGTATCGATCCTGAGAAATTTCCTCCGGCAAACGTCAATATTTCTCAACGCTTTACGCAGTTAAAAAAGTTGCCTAGCGTTAATCCAGCGGTTGATTTATGTAATATCGTTTCTCTACAAACAGGAACTCCCGTCGGACTTCATGATTTGGATACTGACCCGGGTAATATTGAAGTTCGACTCGGAGAAACAGGCGATACTTATGTTCCTCTAAATCAAGTAAAAGCAGAAAACGTTGTCGACCCTATAGTTTTTGCGTCGGGAAATCATGTCCAAACTAGAAATTGGACCTGGAGAATTGCGGAAACGAGTAAGGTCGATGAGAAATCTAAAAATGTCGTCTTGTTTATAAATACGCTCTCCATTGATTACGATGAGTCCCTAGAAATTCTTAATGAGACAGTTTCAAAATTTCTGGAGACCTTTGGCGGCAAATTGGTACAAAAAGGAATTTTAACGAAAGAAAATCCGGAAATAGTGGCTAATCTAAAAACTTCAGCTAAAAGACCAACCCAGGATAAAATTGATGAGGTTCTAACAAGAGGGGTAGAAAATATTATTCCCAACAAGCAGGAATTGGAAAAGGTTTTAAGATCGGGGAAAAAGCTCAATATCTATTTAGGAATCGACCCGACTTTTACTAAAATCCATTTGGGACACGCCGTACCGATTCGCAAACTCCGGCAGTTCGTGGAACTGGGACACAGCGTTACCTTACTTATTGGCGATTTTACGGCTTTAATCGGAGACACCTCTGATAAAACCAGTGAGAGGCCCATCTTAACCAAAGAAGAAATTCAAAAAAACTTTCAGACCTATAAAAAACAAGCCGAAAAAATTCTGGATTTTTCTAAGGTTAAACTTCGCCACAATAGTGAGTGGCTGGGTAAGTTGACCTTTGAGGATATTGTCAAGCTGTGTCAACATTTTTCTCTCGGCGATTTTGTCAGTAGAGAGTTAATCAGAAAAAGAATGGAAAGCGCCGTAAGGGTACGCCTCGATGAAGTCTTATATCCCATTATGCAAGGATACGATAGTTATTTTATGGATACGGATATCCAAGTCGGCGGCACTGATCAAACTTTCAACATGCAAGCCGGCCGAACTTTGCAACAAGATCTTCGCGCTAAACAATCATTCGTACTTGCTAACGGTTTTCTTGAGGGAACCGATGGCCGGAAAATGAGTAAATCTTGGAACAATGCCATTTGGTTAGACGATGAACCTAAGGAAATGTTTGGTAAAGTGATGTCTTTAAAAGATGATTTAATCATTCAATATTTTACCTTGGGAACAAATGTTACTTTGGCAAAAGTGGAAGAAATAAAAAAGAATCTAGAGTCAGGCGAAAATCCCATGATTTTAAAAAAAGAGTTGGCCCGCGAGATCGTGACGGAATTACATGGTAAAGAAGCCGCCCAAAAAGCTCAGAAGGAATTTGAAAGTGTGGTGCAAAAAGGAGAAACCCCAAAAAATTTAACCGAGATAAAAATTAGCACCATCAATACTAATCTGGTTGAATTGTTAGTACAAAATAATCTTATTACCTCAAGATCTGCAGCTAAGAGAATAGTGGAACAAGGCGGAGTAGAGTTAGATCAAAAACCTATTACCGACCCTAAGCTAGTTTTTAAAATAACTTCTGGTATGATACTTAAAGTCGGCAAGAGAAATTTTTTTAAATTAATAATATGAAAATCTTTCGCAAACATAAAAGGCTGTGGACCATCATCGTCATTATTTCCTCTGTGGCTTTAATTCTAACCTCTTTTTTGCCTTATCTGGCCTTTCTCAAGTAAAATAGAAAAATGGATGCCATTACTCTTGAAACTTCTGTTTCCCAGTTACCATACGTTGGTCCCATTTACGCGAAAAAACTGGAACGCTTGGGAGTCCTAACTATCAATGATCTTTTTTATCACCTACCTTTCCGTTACGACAATTTCACTTTAATGAGCAGCATTCAGCAACTGCAAGTCGGTGAAACGGTTTCGATTATTGGTTTAGTAGAGTCGATTAAAAATATTTACACCAAAAACGGCAAAAGATTAACCGAGGCTAAAATTTCTGATGATACCGATTCAATATCCATTATCTGGTTTAACCAACCTTATTTAACGCGCGTTATCCAAAGTGGTTTAAAATACATTTTCTCTGGCAAGGTCGATTGGTTTGGACGAAAAAAAAGTTTAATCTCGCCCCAGTACGAACTTTGGGAAAAAGGCGAACACCTGCATACTGGCAGACTCGTACCGATCTATCCGGAAACCGCCGGTATAACATCCAAATGGTTAAGAAATCGTATCGGTTTTCTTTTGAAATCTTATCTCAATTTAATGGAAGATTTATTGCCGGCCGAAATAATTAAAGAGTATCAATTTGAGGGAGTTCGGGAAGCGCTTTCCGAAATTCATTTTCCCCGCAGTCTAGAGACAGCGGAAAAAGCCAGAGAAAGATTGGCTTTTGAAGAACTTTTTTATCTACAGCTAACCTCGGCCTTTCGTAAAAAAACCTGGCAGGAAGAAACCGTCGGACACATTTTTAAAATTTCCCAGTATAAAGAAAAAATCGTAAACTTTATGAATAACTTGCCATTTGTACTAACCAACTCCCAAAAACGCGCGGTTTCCGAAATCCTAGGCGATTTGGCCTATAAGTACCCGATGAATCGGCTTTTAGAAGGAGACGTCGCAAGCGGCAAAACGGTTGTTGCAACCATTGGCATGTATCTTTCTTTTTTAAATGGTTTTCAATCGGCTTTAATGGCACCGACCGAAATTTTGGCCGAGCAACATTATCAAACGGTAAGCTCCTTACTTACGCCCCTTGGAGTCAAAGTAAAATTATTAACAAGTAGTATAAAAAAAGACCAAAAACTAATAACTAATAACCAAAAACCAGATATTCTAATTGGCACTCATAGTTTATTACATGAAAATTCGGAGTTTAAAAACTTAGGCTTAGTAGTCATCGATGAGCAGCAGCGCTTTGGCGTAGAGCAGCGAGAAACCTTACAAAAAAAAGGCATCAATCCTCATCTTTTAACCATGACAGCAACTCCCATTCCGCGTACGATTGCTTTGACTTTGTATGGCGAACTCGATCTCTCGATTCTTGATGAAATGCCGCAAGGCCGCCAAAAAATTAAAACCTGGGTCGTTCCGGAAGAAAAAAGAGAGGATTCCTATCGTTGGCTTGAGAAAAATTTAAAACAGGCCTTTATTATTTGTCCGCTCATTGAAGATTCAGAAACTTTACAGACGGTTAAGGCAGCCACTTCCGAATATGTAAAAATTAAACAAATATTTAATAAATATCAGGTAGCCTTACTTCACGGCAGATTAAAAAGCGAGGAAAAGAAAAATATCTTAAAGGACTTTCGAGAAGGGAAAATTGCTATTTTAGTCGCTACCCCGGTCGTCGAAGTCGGCATCGATATTCCCAATGCCAATATTATGGTTATTGAAGCTGCGGATAGATTTGGGCTTTCGCAATTACATCAGTTAAGAGGCAGGGTAGGAAGAAATAATCAGGAAGCCTATTGTTTCTTGTTTTCGCAAAGCAATTTACCTCAAACAATTTTGCGCCTTAAGTCGCTAGAAACGCATTACTCGGGGCCAGAACTCGCGGAAATTGATTTAAAACTCCGCGGCCCGGGTGAAATTACCGGGACAAGGCAACATGGAGTTCTAACCCTTAAGGCCGCTCGATTTACCGATTATGATCTTTTGGAAAAAGCCCGTTTAAACGCTCAAAAACTATTAGCCAAAGATGATTTAATAAAATATCCTAAACTTAAGGAAGTTCTTAAAAAACGCCTGCCAAGTATTACGATTACAAATTAAATCTTGCACGAATTGCTCTTTTAACCTAAAATAACTATCTATGACTCCACTACCAAAAAGAAGGCCATCGCGCCAAAGACAGGGCAAGCGCCGCAGTACGCATCGGATAACAATACCCAATCTGATGGTGTGCCCTCAATGTAAATCCCTCAAAAAACCATTTACGGTTTGCGCGAAATGCGGCTATTATAACGGCAAACAAGTTGGCCCAGTCAAAAAAGTCAAAAAAAATGAAAAGCCTGCTTGATCCCCGGCACCAAAAGCGTACAAAATTAATGAAGAAGGTTTTTGCTTGGGATTTTAACAGTAAAAAAAGAGCAAACGGCGAGGATTTTAAGGCGCTTCTTAAAAACGTCAAAAAAATTGATGCGATCTTAACAGCTGCGGCACCGCAATGGCCGCTTGCGAAAATTGCTAAAGTTGATTTAGCCATTTTGCGACTGGCTGTTTTTGAATTAAAAATCCAAAATCAGACGCCTCCTAAGGTAGTCATCGATGAGGCGGTCGAGTTAAGTCACGAATACGGCGCCGAATCATCGTCTGGATTTGTTAATGGCGTCTTAGGAACTATCTATGGTAAATCTACCAAAATTTAAAAACGAAAAACTTCTCGCGCAGGCCTTAACTCATCGTTCTTTTTTAAACGAATATAAAACTGTTAAAATTGGTTCCAATGAGCGCCTAGAATTTCTTGGCGACGCCATCCTTTCTTTTGTCACTTCAACTTATCTTTATGAACATTTTCCCGATTTTGAAGAAGGACAGCTGACTAATTTACGCTCCACTCTGGTTAAAACTTCTACTCTTGGCAACGCGGCACTCGATTTGGACCTCGGAGAAAAAATGCGTCTAAGTAAAGGAGAGGAAAACTCCGGCGGCAGAAAAAATTTAAGCATTCTCGCTGATGTTTTTGAAGCGGTCGTTGGGGCTCTTTTTCTCGATAGCGGCATAATAGCGGTGGAGAAGTTAATTCAAAGGGTGCTTTTGTCTTCAATTCCGAAGATCTTAGAAACGGGAAATCTTAAAGATTATAAAAGTCTTTTGCAAGAGTTGGTCCAAGACAAACTTCGCACGTCGCCTTTTTATAAAGTGGAAAAAGAAAGCGGCCCGGATCATGCTAAAACATTTTTAGTCGCAGTCTACATTGATACCAAAAAGACGGGTGAGGGAAAAGGCCTGTCCAAACAAAAAGCCGAGCAGGAAGCCGCCAAGATCGCTCTTGAATACTATCA
>JACPZF010000084.1 GCA_016195615.1 Candidatus Gottesmanbacteria bacterium
CCATAATAATCGCGATATGATTAGGAATCATTTATTATTCTTGCTCCTTGTGTTGGTTTATTTATTATATATTTTAATTTACTATCAAATTGTTTTACCGCAGAAATTACTTTAGCTTCATTTTTACTTTCACATAATAGATGAACGTTTGGTCCGGCATCAATTGTAAAATATACTTCGAGTCCATTACGGCGCCAAGATTTTACTTGCTCGATAATTTTTTCTGTTTTGTCAGTCCAGTAAAATATTGGCGGTTTCTGGGTATTAGCGACTTTATGCATACTAAAACAATCCTCCTCACAGGTTGTTCCCAGCAAACTGAAGTTTTTTTCTTTTAGCGCCAATTTTATTTTTTTTAGTCGTCCGGGAATTTCTTTTAACCTTTTTTCCATTAAAGGACTGGTCCAGATATTTTCCATTCCTTCATTACTACTAGTTTTTTTCGCTTTGTCACTTACTAAAACAATAGTATCTCGCAAATCCCAATAATTATCTGGGTATAAAGAATAGGCATAAGAATTATTACTGTCTTCTCCATATTTCCATTCCACAAAACCATCGGGAACAGAGCGGCAGGCTGAACCCGAACCAAGTCTGGCTAAAATCGTTAGCTCTTTTTCGGTTAGCCTTAACCCCGCAGCCGCACAACCGGCAACCGTTAGCGCGGCAAAACCAGAAGCCGAAGAGGCAATGCCTGCAGACTTGGGAAAAGAATTAGTGCTTACAACTTTGGCCAATAAATTAATCTTGCCAATTTTTCTTATCAGGTTAAGATGTCTAATCACCCTTTGGTTTTCTTTGTTTTCATACTTCGTCATTCTGGCCCCTCGGTCCTGAGAACCTCGGGATCGAAGGACTTGTCCAGAATCGAGTAAAAGAATAACTTCATCCTTTTTATATTTTTTAGAAAAATCTACTGTTGTTGTCGTAAGGCAAGCGCTTAGATTCATCGAAATAGAATCGTTGAGCGGCAAACGAAGTTCTCGGTTTTTTTTACCCCAGTATTTGATAAAAGCGATATTAGCTGGTGCAATAGCGGTGGCTTTCATGGTTCGATTCTTACTCCATCGTTGCTTAATTTTGTTTCAATTATTTCTCCTCCAACATTTTTTATGGCTTCCTCAATATTTAGTCTTTTCTCATTCGGTGCTATCGCGATCATGCAATCGCCGCCGCCTGCCCCGGATAGTTTGGCGCCGTAAGCACCAGCCTTTCTGGCGGCCATAATCATATCATTTAATTTTTCCGTCGATACGCCAAGGTCCTCTAAATAATTTTGATTAAAATTCATTAGGGTTCCCAGTCTCTGCCAATCTTTTTCCCTTACGGCAATTTTTGCTTCTTCGACTAAATTAACAATATTCTTAAAGATTTCTTCAACTCCTTTTTGATAGGTCGTCATTTTTTCTTTAACTAAATTAATCATTGAAACCGTGTCGGCCTTGACTCCCGAGTAGGCAGTAAGTAGGGGTAAATTACTATCTCCTAATGGTTCTATTGTCTTTCCTCCAGTTTGAAAATATAAAACTCCACCATAAATTGCTGCCGCGATATCAAAACCTGATGATAGTCCTTGAACTTCTAAAACTACTTTGTAGCAAAAATCAAAAAGCTCTTTTTTGTCAGGCTCTTTATTTAACAAAATTTTATAAAGACCATAAGTTGTTGAAACCGTAATCGCCGACGAACTGCCCAAACCGTAGTTTGAAGAAAAATCAGAATTAACAAAAATTCTTACAGCTGATGCTATAGCATAAACTTTGCGAAAATTTCTCACCGCGGTTCCGACAAATTTTTCATCAGTCCAGCTGTCGCTGTCGCTTTTTTCGATGGTTACTTTTAAACGCTTATCGATCGCGCCAACCAAACAAGGGTTATCATATATCACCGCGTGTTCGCCCATGAGTAGCAGTTTTCCCGGCGCAGAAACGACTATTTTATCCATCTTGCCTTACTCCTTCTTCTCCTAAGGCGACCACATAAGAATTTAAGTTTAGTTTCTTAGTAAGAGCTACTAACAGTTCTGGTTTAACATGATAAGCTAATAAAATTCCTGATCGGTCTTTGTCTCCGCCCGCGCCGCAAATTTTGGCCACACCCCCCAGACTTTCTACTTGTCTGATTAAATCATGAGAAAAATTACCAACCACACCAATTTTTTCTAAATTTCTTTCTCCCAAACGGATTGTCTCCATTACCAATCTTTCATTATTTTCTTTTAGGGCTGAAAGTAATTTTTTTACCAGTTTTTCTTGATCATTAAAAATTTTCTCTGTCCATTGTGGTCTTTTGCCAAACAGTTTCCTTACTCCCGCAACCATTTCTCCGGTTGTTTCTTTTGGTCTTCCCGTATCGATTAAAACGAAATTACGCGCCAGATTTTTAGCTAGCAAAAAAGGCAAGGGCTCAATAATTTTTAAATCTTCTGCTTCTTTGCGATACCAAACAAGACCGCCGTAGGTTGCGGTGCTATTGTCGCCGCCGGATGGAAAACCATGGATTTTTTGTTCTGTCAAATAAGCGATTTGGTTTATTTTCTTTTTATCAAATTTCTCACCTAGTAATAAAAATAGCGCTCCGATTACCGAAACGCTAACGGCGGCGGAGGATCCCAAACCGCAACCGACGGGAATTTTTGAATCCAGTTGTAGATTAAACCCTAAAGCTTTAGGTTTTTTTAAAAATTTAAAAGTTTCAGAAACGGCAATATCGATTGCATCAAATCTTTCTTTACCTTTGACAAGCTGTCGGGAAAAAGTTTTAATTTTCCCAGTTTTATTAGGATTTAAACTAACGACACAGCGCAGATTAATGGCGGCTAAAATGGCCGGCTTGCCAAAAACGATGGCGTGTTCTCCGAGAAAATGAATTTTGCCGGGAGCTGAGACTTTAATCATACAATAGTCTAAATTTTAGCCCGTAATAAATCACACCTTCTTCGTCCGGTCTTTTTTGGCGGCGATAGACGCTTTCTACTTGGTCGCCGCTTTTTATTTTTTGGTCAAAAACATCTACAATTTGGCTGATTAATCTTTTTTTAGTATTGGTTTCTACTATCGCCACGACGTATGGCGCATCAGAGACAAAGCCGTGTGGCGGCACGCGGACGATCGTCCAGGAAACGACTTTTCCTTTTATACGTAAGTAGGGCGCTATTTTTTTCTGCTCGCGCCAAGCTTTGATAGGTGATGACATAATTTTCTTCCTGTCAAATTAATTTAATTCGTTAATATTGTTACCACTGCCGTAGCTCCCGTACCCCCAACGTTATGACAAAGGCCAACTTTGGCCCCTTCGACTTGTTTCTTCTCTCCTTCGCCTCTTAATTGTTTAGTAATTTCTACAATCTGTTTTACTCCTGTGGCGCCAACTGGGTGTCCACAGGCTTTTAATCCGCCGGAAGTATTAGTGATTAAGCCTTTAGCACCTAGTTTGGTCGCGCCTTTTAAAACTTGAGGGCCGGCTTCGCCTTTTTGGTAAAAACCCAAATCCTCAAGCGCGATAATTTCGGCAATAGTAAAACAGTCGTGTAATTCCGCCACGTCAATGTCTTTGGGTCTAACTCCGGCTCTTTGGTATGCCTTTTGCCCAGCAATTTTGGTAGCTTTTAACTGCGTCAGGCTTTCTCTTTGGGCCAATCCTAGAGTATCGGTTGCTACCTCACAGGCTATTATCCTAATTTTTAATTTTTCATTTTTAATTTTTAATTTTGAGGTAATTATTACCGCCGACGCACCATCACTTATTCCCGAACAATCTAAAAGCTTTAGGGGGTCGGCAATTTTACTACTTGCCAAAACTTGTTCGCTTTTAATCGGGAAGGGGTAGTGAGCTTTACCATTTAAAGATGCATGATAATGATTTTTAACAGCAACGGCCGCAAGTTGTTTTTCAGTTGTACCATATTTTTCCATATGTGCTCTGGCCATTAACGCATAAAGAGCCGGAAAGGTCGCCCCCGATTGGCGTTCGGCGTCAGAACCAGCCGCCATTAGGGCCATAGCCACCATTTCCTGTGGCCTATCAGTCATTTTCTCCGCGCCGACAACCAAAACGGTTTCGTATTTTCCCGATTCGATGCTACTTATCGCTTCGTGCATTGCTAGTCCTCCGGAAGCACAAGCAGCCTCTATTCTAATAGCCGGCACTCTAAGACCCAGTTCTTCAGCAACCATTGGTCCTAACTGCTCTTGGCCCGAGAGTATGCCTGAGAGCATGTTGCCAATGTAAACTGCCTCTATCTTGTCATTTTTAATCCCAGCGTCTTTGACGGTTTCCAAACAAGCCTCTCTAATAAGATCGCGCAGGCTTTTATGCCAATGTTCGCCAAATTTGGTGGTGGCGGCGCCCAGTATTTGTATGTTCATATTTTTTGAGCTGGTAACACTTAAATTTTCCCTTCGTTTTTAAGCATATCGGTATAGGAAATGTATGATTTATTTTTTAAATACCAGGAAATATTTTTTATTTTTTGCCGACTTTTAAGCAGTTCTTTGGTCGTTTCTAAAATAAACGCGTCGGCGCCAGCGCCCGAACCGTAGGAAACGAGGAATATTTTTTGACCAGGCCTGGCCTTTTCTAAAACCGCTGCGAGAGAAAGAAGGCTGGAACCGCAGTAGGGATTACCGATTTTATCAACAATAAATCCAGGGTTTAATTGTTCTTCTTTAAATCCTAATTTACCGCTAACAGCTTTGGGGAACTTGCCGTTAGGAGAATGAAAAACAACATAGTCAAAATCAATAGGTGTTGTTTTGGTTTTTGTCAAAAGCAGTTTGGCTGCGCCCATGACGTGTTCAAAATAAGCCGGGCCGCCGGTGAAACGGCCGCCGTGGGATGGATAGCGAACGCCTTCGCGGCGCCAAAAATCAGGCGTGTCCGAAGAATAGGAAGTAAAATCTATAATATTTACTAAAGTGTTTTTTTGACCAATTAAAAAAGCTGCGCTTCCTGCTCCGGCGGTGTATTCTAAAACGTCGTGCGGTTTAGCCTGAGCAGAGTCAGCGCCAATTACTAAACCCGATTTAATTTTTCCTGAGGCTACCAAACCGTAAATAGCCTGCACGCCGGCAGTTGCCGCCTTACAAGCAAATTCTAAATCAACCGCTAAATAATTTCGGGAGAATCCTAGGGCTTCGGCCACAATTGTGGACGTCGGATTTACCGCGTACGGATGACTTTCCGAGCCAACCATGATAGCTTCAATATCAACAGGTTTAATACCAGCCATGATTATGGCGTTTCTGGCGGCTTCGGTAGCTAGCGTCACCGTATCCTCGTCCCCAGAAGCTATTGCCTTTTCCGTTATTCCCAAAGAGCGACTGATATCTACCGGGTCTTTTTTCCACACGCTGGCAATCTCGGAAATTTTAATCCGACTAGAAGGAATGTAAATGCCGTAACCAACTATGCCTACCATATTATATTTTTCCTCTTCCCAGTCTCTCGTGGGCTTTGGCCAAATCACCGCTGGCAAGAGCGGCTAGGAGTGATAATTCTCCGCTGAGAACCGCGGCGCCAATTATTTCTCCCAGTTTAAGTACCTGTTTTCCTTCGCTTAGTTTTCCATCAGGAATACCAAGAATTGCTAATGATTCTTTCTGGGATGGAAGCCCGGTACCGCCGCCGGCGGTTCCGATCATCAAATCAGGCAGGTAAACACTGATATAGAAATCTTCACTCACTATTTCAGTCGTAGTAACAACCATGCTTCCTTCCACAATATGGCCTAAATCCTGACCCGTGGCAGCAAAAATTCCCGCTACCACATTGGCGGCTTGCTGATTGGCGCCAAGAGATCCGGCTAAAATTGAGCCGTATAAAATTTTGCTTTTGGCCGCTTCGTCCAATTTTTCGGGAGTAGTTTTTAAAATCTCAACGGCGGTTTTTCTTTTAATTAGGCTTTCAGCCCAAACTTTTTTACCCCGGCCTAAAATAAAATTTAAAAAAGAAGGTTTTTTATCAACACAAAGATTGCCGGAAAGAGCGATGCATTCTACTTTGGTCTTAGGTCTAATTAACTCACGTACCGCCTTATCAACAGCCATCGTTGCCATATTCATGCCCATGGCGTCTTTCGTATCAAAACAGAAGCGAAGCCAAACATTTTTTCCCACCATCCAGCTTTTAATTTCTAAAAGCCTCAGGTGTTTTGAGGTACTTTCGCAAATTTTTTTAATACTAGAGAAGTTTTTTTCTATCCAAAAAATAAACTCTTGCCCCTCTTTGATCCCGCTTACGGCAAAAACCGGCGCTCTGGTCGCACCAACGTTTTCTATTCTCGTTGTGGCTCCAGAAGATAGGGTGATGGCTTTCGCTCCGCGACTAACTGACGCTACCAATGCGCCTTCTGTGGTCGCCAGAGGAAGATAAAATTCACCACTAGCGTATTGGCCTTTAATCCTTATCGGCCCCGCAACACCAAGGGGTATTTGCCCTGCGCCGATTGGGTTTTCAATATTATGATTAGCAACTTCATCTTCAGAAAAAGAAAAATTGCCAATATTACTTAAATTTATTTTTAAATCTTTTTCTAAGAAAATCCGTCTAGCTTGGGCGTTTTTAAAATTTCTTAAATTCATATGGCATCAGACAAACGGTATTTTAAAAATCTCCAGTCTGTTTAAAAATAAAAAATAGGCTATATATAAGGGCCAAAGAACGAAAGTTGTTCTGATGGTCTGCCAAAGAGTTAGTCTCATAGCGTGCCGCAGGGTAAGAAAATAAAGGAGAACTTTCCAAAACAATAGACCAAGAGATAAAAAAAGATAAAAGATACTAAATAACTGGCCAAAAAAACTCTGGGTTCGAGGAGGAGGCAAAATCACATAAAAAATCGTCGTTATCAAAAACCAGAGAAGCGTTGGTAAGTAGGAAAAGGACCAGACCGCAAAAACTGCTTGTATCTGCCCTTTGCCGCCAAAGAGCTTGCCGACGACAAACATGGAAATTGCTATTAAAAGAAAAGTCGCAGCTATGCTATAAAACAGACGGCCGAGATTAAAAGTGAGAAAAAGTCCTCCGGTTGACAGACCAAATTTTACGACTACGGCAAATGTTAAATAAACCCAGACAAGACTCCCAATTATTAAAATCGGCAAAAGCGGTTTTTTCATGGCCACCGACCGCGTCGTTTGATAGGGATGGTTTAACATCCCCCAGACATCGCTTGTAAAATCAAGAAATAACTTAACGATTGAAAGGGAGAGGGTAACTAACATAGAAATTTAAAAAGCAGACTGCAAGACCGAAACAATTTTCAAAGACCAGCGGCCAAGAAGTAGCTCCATAAAAAGAGCAATAACAAAAGAGAGCGGTAAAAATATTTTCCAGGGAGCGCTTTTTAAGGGTGCCGTCATTTTCTTGTACCAAATAGTCAGACTGCCCATGTTTTGCGGCGCCACAAAAGCTACTTCATCGGCTTTTGTTTCCAGCAATGAAAAAAGTTTTTGTTCAAATTCTTTTGATAAATTTTGGTTTTTCATTTTTAAAGCGCAATAAAGGTTTTGGCAAAAGCTCTGCGCGCCCGAAATAAACTTGATTCGACGCTTTTAATCGTTTCGGCTGTTGCTTTGGCAATTTCTCCGACGGTCATGCCTTCAATATATTTAAGTTTTAAAACCGTTTGGTGGGTTGGTTTTAAAGCCAAAAAACATTTGGCGATTTTTTCTTTTAATTCTTTTCTTTCGTATCTTTGTTCGGGTGAAAGCAAAAGACTTATTAAACCTTCGGCTTGCGGCAGTTTGGAAAAAACCACCTGTTTTATTTTTTTTCGACGATAGAAATCGACAACTTTATGTTTAGTAATGCCATAGATATAGGTGTATAAAGATGATTGACCGGTATAATCGCGCATGGCCTCCAAAGAAGCCAAAAGCGTATCTTGTAGAACCTCTTCGGCGTCTTCTTGGGAATTTATTTTATGTTTAATAAAGTTAAAAAGTCTTCCCGAGTAACTTTTTTGGAAAGTAAGAAGCGCTTTTTTATCACCGCCTAAAATTTTATTAACTTGCTCTCGGTCTTCGTAGTATTTCATCATAGCTTTAGTCGTAAATTATGAAACTATACATGCGTATTAACTTTGTCTTGTCACAGAGTAGTCAGCCAGCTCTAGTAAAAATTCTTTGGCTTCAATAGCCAAAACCCCATTATATCGAGTCTGACTCGAATACTCTATGATGGCCCTTTTGCCTTTATTAATAAGGTCTTTTGCCAAATCCTTACATTCTTTTTTCGTTCCCAGCAATTCTGTCTCGGAATCTAAAAGATCGTCTTGAATTTGAAAAGCAATGCCGACCGGGATAGCGTAATTACTGATAGCTTCTTTTTGTTTTTTATCAGCTTCTGCCAAAACCGCGCCTAAAAGTAACGGCCTTACGAAAGAGTATCTGGCAGTTTTATATTCATAGATTTTTAAAAGGTGGAACCTTGTACAAGGTTCCACCTTGATTAAATCCAGGCTTTGACCAAAAATAACTTCCTCGCGGAGCAGATCAAATTGTTTTTTAACTTTTAATAAAAGTCGCCGATCAATTTTTGAGAGACTAAAAATCTCGTCAGCCCAAATCAGACAGAGATCGCCGGCGAGAATGGCCAGGTTTATTCCTAACTCGTGGGCTTCATCGTCATTCTGGCTTGTCCAGAATCGATTCTGGAGTCCCCCGCCTTCGGCGGGGTCCCCAGAATGACGAATTTGTAATTTTCTGGCAAAATATTCATGGACAGTCGGGCCTCCTCTTCTGGTTTTGGCCTTATCCATAATGTCATCATGGATTAGGGCTGCAGTATGAAAAAGTTCGGTGCAAAGAGATAGCTGCAAAACGTCGTTGATCGGATATTGGAGATTGGATATTGGAAAAAAGCTTGTACCCGAAGTACACCAGTATTGGTCTTAATCTTTCCGCGCCGGGGCGAAAAATGAGATCAATGATTTGCTCAACCATTTCGTCGTAAATGGTACCTTTTGGAAATTGGTCTTTTTTTGGCGCCAAAAAATCTTTCAGCAGTGGGTCGATTTTCCTTTTTAAATTGTTTAATTGTTTCATTGATAATCGTATATTGTAGCAAATGCAGCAAAAAAGCGCCCGATTTCTCGTGCGCTTATTTATTTTCAAACTCGTTAATTCGTGAACTCGTTAACCAGTTAATTTATTAATACGGTTTCGGCAAACTCACCGTTCCGGAAATTACCGTGATGCCAAAGAAGAATTCAATCATTCTCATAATGGCCCAGGCAGAAGCGACAATGACTAAACCGATAAGGGCAGCAGTAATTTTGTTACGCGCATTTTCTACGCCTGTCTTATCGCCGCCAGAGGTGATCCATTCAAAACCGCCCCAGATTAAATAGATAAAAACAGCCAAAGCCGCAAGCAGCATCGCAATACCAATTAAGCCGCTGATTAGTTTTCCGACATCCGTAATTTTAACAGTATTGGGTTGCGGTACGGTAATATCTCCACCCTGGGCCAGTAAAGTTCCTAGTAACATTTTTCCTCCCTTTGTCCCCCGAAGCTTTAGCGAAGGCGGACTTATCTACTTATAGCTTAGATCGTACTTAACTTATCTGTCAAGTGTCAACTATGGACACCCGTTATTTATCAACCACCTCGGATCATTTTTGTCTACAGCTCTTGTTCCTCCAGGGCACCTGTCGCAATTAGGACCGGGGCATCTAAACAGATTATAGTCCGGTCCACCGCTACCACCGCTGGTGTTGCCTTGATTTCCTAGCGGCGCGCTGGTACTACTTCCAGTACCGGAAAGAACACTTTTTTTATCGCCGGTTATTTTAATTCCTAAGAAATTTTGTACCAGACCAAAAAGCACCCAGATCGCGGCCACAATGACTAACCCGATAATCGCGTGAACAATTTTGTTTCGCGCGTTTTCCAGATTGGTTTTGTCACCACCGGAAGTGATCCATTCAAAAGCGCCCCAGAGCAGATAGATAAGAGTGCCGATGGCGGCCAAAATGATACCCACGCCAAAAGCGGCGCTGATAA
>JACPZF010000087.1 GCA_016195615.1 Candidatus Gottesmanbacteria bacterium
AAGGCGAAGAGTTTGAAGAATTGATGAAAAAATAATAATATGAAGTTGGTTTTAATCGATGGCAATGCGGTTTTGCATCGCGCCTTCCACGCCATTCCTCCTCTGACTACGACCAAAGGACAACTTATTAACGCCGCCTACGGCTTTGTGTCGATGCTTTTAAAAGTAAAAGAAGAATTGCGTCCGGAATACTTAATTGTTTCGTTCGATCGGCCCAAGCCAACTTTCCGCCAGACTATTTTTGTCGGCTACCAGGCTCAAAGAGTGCAAATGGATGAAGGTTTGGCCGGCCAAATAGATTTAGTGCACGAAATTGTGAAAACCATGGAGATTCCGATTTACGAACTGGACGGGTTTGAAGCCGATGACGTGATAGGGACACTGGCAAAACAAGCGGAAAAATTCAAAATTCCCGCCTTCGTCAAGACTACGGCGGGCAAGCAAAAGTCAAAAGAAAGCAGAAAAGTAGAGACGGTAATAGTGACAGGAGATAGGGACCTGCTTCAGTTAGTAGATCAAAACACCAAAGTTTATATGATGACCAAAGGATTATCGGAAGCCTTTTTATACAGCGCCAAGGAAGTTGAGGAAAAATTTGGGCTAACGCCTTCGCAATTTGTTGATTATAAAGCCTTAATCGGTGACAGTTCGGATAATTATAGCGGCGTTTTGGGAGTGGGACCAAAAACAGCGGCAGGGCTCTTACAAAAATATCAAAATCTGGAAAACATTTATCGCCATTTAAAAGAAATACCAGAGACTCTGCGGCTTAAACTTTCTGACGGGTTAACTTCGGCAAAATTAGCTAAGGAACTAGCCACGATTGTTAAAAAAGCGCCCCTAAGGCTGGATTTAGAAAAAGCTAAGGTTAAGACGGAGGTTAATCAAAAGACCATTGACCTTTTTCAAGAGCTGGAATTTAGGACGCTCCTTAGAAGGTTGACGGGAAAGAAAGAGGAAGCGGGAAATAAAGGAATAAAGGAATTAAATCGAAGACTGCCCGGGGGCAGGAATTTAAGAATTAAGGAAGAGAATAAAAACCAGCTGGGGCTGTTTTAATTATGAAAATTGCTTTGGTTCATGATTTTTTAAAAGAATACGGCGGCGCCGAAAGAGTACTCGAGACCCTGCATGAAATTTGGCCCAAGGCGCCGATTTATACAGCATTTATAGACCGGAAAGGATTAGGACCCCACGCTGATAGAATTAAAAATTGGCAAATCAAAACGAGTTTTGCCCAAAAAATTCCTTTTATTAGCAAACTTTACAGCCCGCTTCGCTTTTTAGCGCCGCTTTTTTTTGCCAGCTTTGATTTTTCCGATTTTGACGTCGTTATCTCTTCCACCAACGCTTACTACGCTAAAGGCATATTAACCAAACCCGAAACCATCCATATTTGTTATTGCCATACGCCGCCTCGTTCGCTCTATGGTTATCAAACCAGAATGAATTGGCAGGAGAATTTTTTTACTAATATTTACGGCCAGATCATCAATTATTTTTTGCGAAAATATGATTTTCTGGTTTCCCAAAGAGTTAACTATTTTATTGCCAACTCGCAGGTAGTAAGGGTGAGAATAAAAAAATTTTACCGGAGAGACTCAGAAGTGATTTATCCGCCGGTCGAATTAAAAAGAATTAAAGAATTAAGGAATAAAGGAATTAAAGAAAGCGACAAATATTATTTGTACGTGGGGAAATTGGCCGCGGCCAAGAATGTCAATTTGGCCATCGAGGCGGCTTTAAAAATGGGGTTTAAGCTAAAGGTGGTTGGTAAAGGGGGAGAGGAAGAAAGTCTCAAGCAACTTATAAGTAATTATTCTTCGACCCGCCAGCAGGCGGGGAGAAGTCTTCAAAGAAGTAGTTCTCGCCAAGTCAGACTTGGCTCGAACAATAACGTAGAATTTCTAGGAGAAATATCGGACGAACGATTAGTTGAACTATATACAAATTGCAAGGCAGTTATTTTTCCCGCAGTTGATGAAGATTTTGGGATTGTGCCAGTCGAGGCGATGAGTTTTGGCAAGCCGGTAATTGCCTATAAAAGCGGAGGAGTGGTGGAAACAGTGATCGACGGTAAAACTGGGGCCCTTTTTGATAAACCGACCGTAGAAAGTCTTACTTTGGCCATTAAACAATTAAATAATCTAAAGGTAAAACCATCAGATTGTATTAATCAGGCAGGAAAATTTAGTAAAGAGGCATTTAAAAGAAATATGGTAGAATTTGTTAAACGCGTAATCAAAAAAAATCCGCAGGCGTAATCGAGAACCCCCGGGGCTATAAACTGGCTATTTCTTGACAAATTCGAAGAATTCTCCTAGAGTACGTTATTCCTGCCCCAAACAAAGGGGGTGAAAAAAGTGAAAAAAATATTTCTGCTTTTAGGACTTGCTTCGGCTTTAGTTCTGGCTGGATGCGGGCCGCAAAAGACCGTAGAAAATTCTTCAGCGCCGACTTCTGGACTTAAGGTTGAAACGCTAACACCCGGGGCCGAAGTTAAGGAATCATATTTCCTCAAAAACGGCGTCATGATGGTTTTTCGAAACGGACAATATAGTAATATGGAAAAAGAAATATCACTTCAGGATGGTTCGATAGTAGGAAAAACTGGTTTGGTGCGAAGAAAAGACGGCACGACTTTTCAGCTGAAAGAGGGCCAAAGCATTACGGTAGATGGCAGAATTCTCGAGCCGCCGATATACAAGTGATTGACCAAAGTGATATAATCGAGTCAGACTCGATATAATTTCCTGGTAAGAGAAAATATGTGGGCCCAATTTAAGGTTTTATCAAGCCTGTTTATCAATCTTTCTGCAGGATATTTAGGTCTAGTATTTATTGTGCCGCCTTCGCAAACTAATTTTTTGTTAAGTTTGAAAAATTTGTTTTTAGGAGCAGTTTTTTACTACTTAGCAGTTAAGCTGGAGCAGGAGGTAAGTTTATGAGCCTTGCTGGAATTTATGAGCAAGTTACAAATAGTGCGACTTTTTTTGGCCTGTTATTTTTAATCGCGGTAGCTCTTTGGCTTCTGGTCTTTAAAAAAATCGAAAAATCCGCCAAAAAATAGTTATCCTCATATTTTAGCTGTAAAATAATCATATGCCAAAAAACGTGGTTTTAGCGGTTTCACATCTAACCAAGGAATTTGATATTACTCCCAAAAATTTTTGGGAGAGGTTATACGTGCCCAAAAAAAAGTTTCGGGCGGTACACAATATTTCTTTTAAGCTTTACGAGGGTGAAATTTTGGGTCTCTTGGGGCCAAACGGCGCCGGCAAAACCACGACGATCAATATGCTACTTGGACTTTTAAAACCGACCAAAGGTCAAATTAAAATTTTTGATATGAATTTTGATCAAGACAGGGAGAAAATCTTTCCCAGATGAATTTTTCGTCGGCTTATAATGCTTTGCCCTCCCAGTTGACAGCCGAGGAGAACTTAAGAGTTTTTGGCGAAATGTATAATGTTGCCAATCTCAAAAAACGCATCGAAACCGTCCTTGAGGTTTTTGAATTAAAAGAAATAAAAAATTTAGCATTTGATACTCTATCTGCCGGCCAGAAAGCGAGGGTTAATCTGGCTAAGGGTTTTATCAATCGGCCAAGACTTATTCTTCTTGACGAACCGACGGCATCACTTGATCCCGACATTGCCGACAAAGTACGAAAATATCTCTTATCCTCGCAAAAAAAGTTTAAGACTTCCGTACTTTTTACTTCTCATAACATGGCCGAAGTCGAGGAAGTGTGCGACCGCGTAGTATTTATTAACCACGGCAAAATTGTCGACGAAGATACGCCGGAGGAACTAGCGAAAAAAATCAGTCAAGTAAAAGTAAATCTCATGATAAAAGATGGCCAAAAGAGAACTCTAAATTTCGCCAGGAAAAACAACTGGGAAGCAGTTGCTGAAGGAAAGTATGTAACGATTAAGATTGAGGAAGAAGACATCGCCTATCTTTTGGCGGGACTCGCGGAAAAAGGCGTTGCGTATAAACAAATTACGATTGATAAACCAAGCCTCGAAGATTACTTTTTAAAACAAACCAGAGGTGATAAATATGAAATGGCATAGAATAAAGGCCGTCATGAGAAGGCATCTTTTAATTTGGCCAAGAAACTTAGACCAAATAACAGACATTTTTTGGTGGCCGGTTTTGGAACTTTTAACGTGGGGGCTTTTTACCGTTTATTTAACCAAAAACAATATCAGTTCGCCCTCGCTTGTGACATTTTTATTAGGCGGAGTGATGTTTTGGTCTGTCATTACACAGTCGCAACAGCAGACGAGCTTGATTTTTATGCGCGATGCGTGGGACCGGAATCTTTTAAATATTTTTGCCACCCCGATAACTATTTGGGAATATTTTTTAGGAGGCCTTTTGGTCTCAATGATTAAATTTATCATCAGTTTTATTATTCTTTTTGTTTTGGGTTATATTTTATATGCTTTTAACATTTTTTCCCTGGGTTGGTATTTTCTACCTTTTATGTTTAATCTTTCCTTATTTGGTTGGGCGATAGGGCTTTTTGTAACCGGATTTATCGTTAGATACGGTTGGAGAGTATCATCGTTTGCCTGGACCATTATTTCTATTTTTCAGCCTTTTTCGGCGGTGTTTTATCCGCTGTCAACCTTGCCTAATTGGGCCCAAAAAATTGGACTTTTATTCCCCTCAACTTATATTTTTGAGGGCATGAGGTCGGTGTTTTTAACGGAAACCATGAAGGCAAATTATTTAATAATAAGTTTCGGTTTAAACTTGGTCTATTTTGTTCTGGCCCTTCTGTTTTACCGCTGGATGTTTAAAGTGGCGCTGGAAAAAGGGTTACTGATTAAATTTGTTTAAAAACGGGTCCTGCCAGCGCTCGTCTTGCCAGGAGTTATTTTGATAAACAAAAAACTCGGACAAGACTCGCGCTGTCACCCGTCTAATATATGCCCGAGCTTCCCGAAGTTGAAACGATTGTTAATGATCTGGAACATACTATTGTCGGGGCTAAAATTGTGGATTTTTGGGAAAATAGTCCCAAGCAGGTGGTGCCGACGGTGGAAGAAGTAAAACAAGCGGTCGTAGGAAGCACGATCGTTGAGGTGGGAAGAAGGGCGAAACTAATCGTTTTCAAACTAAATTATTATTCTTCGATCCGCCAGCAGGCGGGGAGAAGTCTAAAGGGTAGTTCTCGTCGAGTTAGACTCGACTCGAACAATAACATATTTCTTGTAATCCATTTAAAAATGTCGGGAAGGTTGGTGCTTCGGAAAAAAGGAGACTTGCCCGATCCATATGTGAGAGCAATATTTTACTTAAACAACAATACGTCATTCTGGGGAGGATCCGCCAGTTGGCGGAGACGACTCCAGAATCGATTCTGGACAAGCCAGAATGACGATGGAACGGAATTAGAACTTAGGTTTTGCGACAGGCGGAAATTTGGGTATGTAAGATTGTTTAAAGATAAGCAAGATTTAACCAAGTGGACACTGGAAAAGCTTGGCCCCGAGCCGTTTTCCAAAGAATTTACTTTTTCATATCTTTATAAAATTTTTCGCCATAAAAATACCAATATTAAAAGTGCACTTTTGGACCAAAGTCTCATTGCCGGTATTGGTAATATTTATGCCAACGAGGCACTATTTTTGGCAAAGATCAAGCCAACCAGAAAAGCGAAGAGTTTAAAGATTAAAAGTTTAAAAAGTTTAAAAGAGTGCATAATAAAAGTACTAAAAAAAGGGATAAAATACCGCGGGTCGAGCAGTCGGGACGAAAGCTATCGCGATCTTTACGGCGAACTGGGCAATTATCAAAACCACTTTTTGGTTTATGAAAAAAAAGGAAAAAAGTGTCCCAACGGATGTGGAGGTGTGATAGAATACAATAAAGTTAACGGTAGGGGAACTTTTTGGTGCCCCAGATGTCAAAAATAAATATGGAAAACATTGTCATTTCCCTAGGGGGTTCTTTAATAATTCCCAATGGAGGAATTAATACCAAATTCTTAAAAAGATTTAACCTTTTTATTCGCAGTCAAATAACCGCCAGACAGAGGCGGTTTTTCATAGTTTGCGGCGGCGGCGCGACGGCCAGACATTATCAACAAGCCGCCCGAGATGTTATTGGCCAAATTGAAAGCGAAGACGTCGACTGGCTAGGAATCCATGCGACCAGACTTAACGCCCATCTTCTTCGTACCATTTTTCGCGACATTGCTTACTTTCGGCTGAAAAAACACTACGACCAATTAGATGTGGTTGATAAACCAGTAATGATCGCTTCCGGCTGGAAACCAGGCTGCTCAACTGATTTTGATGCCGTACTGTTGGCAGAAGAATACCAGGCCAGCCTTGTTATCAATTTATCAAATATCCCGATGGTTTATGATAAAGACCCCAAGGAGTTTAAAGACGCTAAGCCCTTTTCCCGCTTGTCCTGGATTGATTTCCGCCGGATGGTCGGAGACACCTGGAGTCCGGGAATGAATGTTCCCTTTGATCCGGTCGCCGCGAAAAAAGCCCAAGAATTAGGCCTGAAAGTGGTGATTTTAAAAGGAGACGATTTGGAAAACGTGGAGAAATTTTTGGAAGGGAAAGAGTTTGTAGGCACCCTCATTGAGTAATTTCTAATTTCTAATATTTAAAATTAAATCATTAGACATTATTTAGAAATTAGTAATTAAACATTAAGAATTTCTCTATGTTTTTATCCCAGCTTTCACTCCAAAACTTTCGTAGTTACACTAAGGCCAATTTTAATTTTTCACCCGATACAACGCTTATCGTTGGTCCCAACACCGTTGGCAAAACCAATATTTTGGAAGCGATTTTTGTCCTTGGTACGGGCAAGTCTTTCCGCGCCGAAAGAGATTTAGAAATGATTAAATTTCAAAACGAACTGACGAGGATTAAAAGCGAAGTTCAAAATGAAGTAAGTAGCGAGACGGTTAAATTGGAAATAATGTTAACGACGGGAATGGTTGATGGACAAGCGGCACCTGGTAAAAAATATCTCGTCAACGGCGTTTCTAAAAGACAAAAGGATTTTATCGGCATGATAACATCGGTATTGTTTGCGCCAACCGATTTGGAGCTCATTACTGATAGCCCGTCTTTAAGACGCAAATACCTTGATTTCGTTTTGATGCAAGTCGACCGGGAATACCGCCGAGCCTTAAGCGTCTACGAAAAAGGCCTCAGGCAGAGAAATAAGCTGCTCGAAAGAATCAGAGACGAAGGATTAGGAAGAGGACAGCTGGCCTTTTGGGACGAGCTGCTTATTAAAAACGGCTCAATGATTACTCTCAAAAGGGAAGAATTTATTAATTTTATTAATTATTTGCCATCGGAAATTGGTGATTTTCAAATTATTTATGATAAGAGCGAAATATCGGAAGCTCGTTTAACTAAATATGCCAGAGAGGAAGTGGCGTCGGCGACAACACTAGTGGGGCCGCACCGGGATGACTGGAAAATTATAATCCGTCATTCTGGGGACCCGCCAGCTGGCGGGGACTCCAGAATCGATTCTGGACCCGCTTCGACGGCGAAGCGAGGCGAGCAAGCCAGAATGACGAATATAAACAACGAGTATACGGATATTTCTTTATTTGGCTCAAGGGGGGAGCAGAGAATGGCGATAGTATGGCTAAAACTAGCGGAATTGGAATTTGTAACGCAAAAAATTGCCCAAAGACCGGTTCTTCTTTTAGACGATATCTTTTCCGAGTTGGACGAAAAACACCGCCACTTAATCATGGAAGTAATCCCGAAGCAGCAAACCATCATTACCACCACAGATGGAGGTTATGTAGAAAAAGAGTTTTTGGAAAAAGCGAAAGTAATAGAATTAAAATAATAAATGCCAAATAACCTATTAAATAGTAAATTATTTACAGTAATTGCTTTTTGCCTATTTTGGTCCGGGCTGATTGTTTTTAACAAATTCGTTTTAAATACCGGAACAGATCCTCTTCTTTACTTTTTGTATTACCAGGCGATTGCCACCGTCATTATCTGTTTTTACGCCTTTTTAGTACGAAAACACAACGCGCGCGCTATTGATTTAAAAGCGATTTATAAAATAGCAGCTGCGGGTCTATTGATTGCTATAGCTCTTTATACTACCACTTTTGGTCTTAAACTTTCGACCTCGATTAACTATGGTTTCGTTATTAAATCTGGTGTTATTTTTGGCCCGATCCTGGCTTTTTACTTCTTAAAAGAAAAACTGTCTCTGGGAAAAATCTTTTTGATGACAACGTTTATTTTGGGCCTTTATCTTTTAACTACCGGAGGGAGAATGCTTATTCCCCAAAAAGGAGATATTCTAATTTTTATTTCTGCTCTCTTTTTTTCCTGCTCGGATATTTTGTTAAAGAAATTAACTAACAATTTACCATCTAGTATTGTAACTTCGGCGCGTGGTTTTGCGGCAACAATATTTCTTTTTCTCTTAATTCTGATTTCTGCTAAAAGCTTCACGTTTAATGTTCCCCTGGGCTATCTTCTCTTCTCAGGCGTGATGGCCGCGATTGCCCAGCTTCTCGTTTTAAAAGTCATCTCTTTGTCGTCTGTTAGTTATCTATCTCTTATGACGATGCTCGCGCCAGTCATCGTTTCGTTTTCTGGAGCACTCTTTTTAAAAGAACCTTTTACTCTTTGGCATCTGGTAGGAGGAAGCATTTAAAGTGTACCCCTTGTCAAGACCACTAAACGACGATTTCAAGATAGATTTTATCACCTCCTTTCTCTGTTAATTTTTGTTAAAGTACACCGTCTCCGGTGTTTTTTTACCAAGCGATTGGTGTTTACGCTCGGTATTGTAAAACTCAAAATACTCAGTTAATGATTCCCTT
>JACPZF010000003.1 GCA_016195615.1 Candidatus Gottesmanbacteria bacterium
GGAACGGCTTAATTCCTGGCTTAAAAGCTTTTGGAGGATTAGATTAAGAAGAGACTATCATTCTGCCATGTTCAAGGCTTTCGTCTATTTGGCACTTATTATTGTCTTAATAAGAAATTAGGAGTTTTGAAATGACCTTACAGTACTAGCCTTCCTCTCTTAGAGACCAAGCGCCGCTCCATCGACATTTAAAAACGCTTCGAGATATAATAAGAATTAACTAGTTAAAAAGTTAAAGAATTAAAAAATTGCCAGAGTGCTGGAATTGGCAGACAGGCACGGCTTAGGACCGTGTGTCGTAAGACGTGTGGGTTCGAGTCCCACCCCTGGCACTAGCGTTAGCAAATATGATTAGTGTGATATCTGGGTTTTTAACCCATGTGGTTTACCAGCCTTTTTTTAACCTGCTCGTCGTCATCTATTATTTCCTGCAGAAAATTGACGTCAATGCCGATATGGGCATGGCGGTCATTCTTTTTACCATTGCCTTTAGGATTATCATCCTGCCGCTCTCCTTAAGTACGGGCCGAACCGAGGAAGAGAAGCTCGATATGATGACTAAATATAGTGATTTGGAGAAGAAATTCCAAAACAACGAACTGAAATTAAAAAAGGAAACGAAAAATTTGTTTAGAAGCAATAAAAGAATACTGATTGCCGAAATTTTTGACGTTGGCATACAGGTTTTAATTGCTATTATGCTCTATCGTATCTTCTCAACAGGCTTAGAGGGAGCCGACTTTCATTTATTATATAGGGGTGTTTCTATTCCGAGTAAGCCTTTTAATCTCACTTTTCTGGGAATCTATGATCTATCCCGGCCCAATATGTTTTTAAATACGATCAACACCATTATCATCTTTATTGCTGAGGCCACCAATATCGTTAATAGTCAAAGGCCGATAACGAGAGACGATAAAATGGCGCTTTTCGTTTTCCCTTTGCTGGCTTTTATTTTCTTTGCCTATATGCCGGCTGGCAAAAAGCTTTTTGTCATCACCACCCTGGCTTTTTCCATTTGCCTTATGCTTGTACAGCAAGGCATTTTTTGGTATCATAAAATAACGGGTAAACTATCCGTTGCCTTTTATAGTAAAGTTAAAAAAGAGGAAGATATTCTTCGAACGAAGTGAGAAGTTCTCGCTAGCGCTCGAACAATATTAGATTAGATTTATGGCTGAACTAGATAAACTTTTAGTATCGTTTCTCGTTGACGAAGTTGTCGGCGGTTTTTTTATCTCAGTGCCGCCAGGACACATCGCCTGTATCTATGACCGTGGCCGCGGCGTTTTAAAAAGAGTGTGGGGACCAGGGCTACATTTAAAACTGCCATTCTGGCAGGTAGCAAAGCTTTTTAACGCCCAGGTGCTCGAATATACGATCCGCCACGATTTTGACCTTACCCATAAGGAGGCCCTTGGCGATCAACCTCTTAATATTGTAACGAGCGATAATAAAATTTTGGTCGTTGAGGGATCGGTTCTTTTCCATATTGATAAAAATAACGCGCCTCTTCTATGGGAAAATGTCGGCGACGATTTTGTCTCTAAAGTTATCAGACCTGTCGCCCGCAGCCGGATTAGAATCGTCCTGGCGGAAACGACCAGCGACGAGATTAGAAACAAACGCACGGTCATTGAAGCAAAAATTAAAGAAGAACTCGATAAGATGTATATGGAGAAAGGGCTCATTTGCGATGGTGTTTTGCTCTCGGAAATTAAATTTATCGGCGATCACAGCGCTGATGCACCCCAACCTCTGGAAAAACCAGATGCTAATGTGCTTTTTGTAGAAAAAAATAATAATGCGTAAACTGCCCATTATTTTATTAGGTTTGCTATTAATAGCTTTAACTGCAACCCGCACTTTGGCTGACTCCTCGGGAAGCCAGATGGCTTATACCAATTTTAGCGATATCTACCGTACCTCCTACCAAAACTATATTACCGTTAAAAATAAGTATTTAACCTACAGAACCCTGGCGGCGGAAAAAGAAGCTCTGGAAAGCGGCCGCGATTTTTTAAAGATCCGCGAGCAATATATTATTTTATATTTAAACATGCTCCGCGATAAAGTAGCCGAACAAGGCGGTTTTACGCTCTCGGAAAGAAACTTAATAATCAGTAAGATCGATGTGGAAAACACCTGGCTAGCGAGCCACCGCAGCCTTTATGACACGCCGACGACGCTTGACGATCTAGAGCGGGTTTCTGATCAAACCCAGGATCGTTATGAAAGCGTTATCCGCTACGTCGGTTTGCAGACGAGCGGCGAAATTCTCTACAACAAAGCCGCCATTTTAGAAAAAAGCTTGCGCAGTATTATCGCCGCGCTGGAATTTGAAACGAAGACGATTTTGGCTTCTGGCACTGATTTAACCTTGGCGCAAAGATGGCTTCTTGCGGCTAAAAACAAAATCGACCTAGCTAAGGATAAGCAAAACGAAGCCGTTCTTACTTTCATGGCCCTTCGCGGCCAGAATTTAGTGGCTGATTACAATAAAGGCATATTTCTTCTGTCTGAGAGCAATCAATATTTAAAAGAGGCAGACTCTTTCGTTTTGGAAATTATAAAAAGTATTAAAGGGGAATAATCTTATGGATTTAGAACAAAAAGAAGGCATCGTGGCTCAGGAAAAGGCGATTGGTAGTAAAAAATCGCTTCTAAAAGAGCACAAATTTATGCTCCTAGCAACCCTGCTTATTGTGGTCGCAACTCTTTTTGTCACGTTTCTACCTAGAGGCAGCAGCCAAAATTTGCTGCCCCGGAGAGCCATCATCACTCCGCCTTTGGCTATTATTACCGCCACACCGCCGCCGGCGCCATCTCGCTGGGCAACTAGCAGCGCTATTCTTAAAATCGAAAAAGACACGCGCGATCTCCAAAGCAACATTAATAATACTGACTATCAGGATCCTGTTTTAACTCTTCCCAACATCGATAACAACGTGGATTTCCATAACTAATCACAAAATCCCTATGAATTACGCTTTAAAGGATCTCGGCAAAAAGGTTTACGAAATAACGGTCACTGTGCCGTGGCCGGAAGTGGAAGAAACTTACCAGGAGATGCTTGAGGAAACCGTCAGGAATGCGGAAATTTCAGGTTTTCGTAAAGGCAAGGCGCCAAAAGAGCTCGTTGAGAAGAATTCAAATTCTAAAGCTTTTTACGAAGAGGTTTTAGGCACTTTGGTTCGCAAAACCTACCCGGAAATTGTGAAGGAGAAAAATTTACACCCGCTTGTTTTATCAAGAATCGAGATATTAAAAAATGAGGAAAAGTCAGACTGGGTTTATAAAATAACCATCTGCGAAGCACCAGAGGTGGATTTGGGGACTTATAAAGAAGAAATCGGAAAACTCTCAGCCAAGGATAAGATTTGGGTACCGGGTAAAGACAAAGAGGAACCAAAAGAAGAGGATAAAAACAAAAAACTATCCGAATCGCTGGCGAAAATGCTCGAGGTCGTAAAAATTGAACTAAGCGACCTCATTGTTGAGGACGAAATGTCCAAACTCCTATCCGAACTTCTTGAGGAGATAAAAAAACTTGGTTTAACTTTGGACCAATATTTGCTTTCGACGAAAAAAACGCCAGAAACTTTAAAAGCCCAATACCGGGAAAAGGCTCTAAATTCGCTGAAATTAGAGTTTGCTTTGGCTAAAATTGCGGATTCCGAAAACATAAATGTTACTCCCGAGGAACTCGAGAAAGCGATTAAAGACGTCGAGGATGAGAAGTTAAAGGAACAATTAAAAAAATCTTCGTATCAACTGGCTAGTTTGCTTCGGCGGCAAAAAACGCTTGACTTTATTGCAGGCTTATAGTAAAATCTGCGGCAACATGGTACAAAACAGCAAGAAAAAGAAAAAGAATCAATTTATCGATAACCCCATAGAAGCAGTGCGGGAACTAGCTAATGATTTAGGTCAATCCGCCAAAAGCGACCTTATTTCAGGCGTGGCCGATAGCGCTTTCTCTCAAATTTTTGGTTCTCCTTCTACTTCCGCCAGTGAATTAAAACCAAACGAAGAGCTAAACGTTCTCTCCCAAAGCGAACAGGGCTTTCGTCGGGAAGAAATAGTTTCCTTTCAAAATCAACGACAAGCGACCGAGCGCGACGTTTTTTCTTACCAGGAATCGGTGCAATTAAAAAGGGAAATTGAGGAACTGCTTAAACAAATAAAACTACTCGCTAAATCGACGGAAAACCTCACGCAAGAGGTATCGCTTCTAGCCATGGAGGACATGCCGGTTAACCCTGGACGTTATCATGTTAACTTCCTTGAATGGTTGGTAAGACTGATCAAATCTTTAAGGGACAAAGTTGAAGATTCGCGAACCTGGTTGGCGGTTTTTCACAGCAAAAAAAAGCAGAAACAATACTGGTCCATGTTTAAAAAACACGGCACCACTTTTGGCCTCTCCTCAGAACGCGTGGTCGCCACGCAAGTCGGCTAGCCACGTCTTGTGAATTTTAGCCTCTTATCATACAATTAAATAAACGCATGCATGGACTCGTAGCTCAGTGGTAGAGCGGAACGTCAAACGTTCCAGTCCCGTTTGACGGGACGCTTCGTTGACATGTGGGCGCCTAACTTGGACGGTTGGCTCAGAGGTAGAGCGTCTCGTTGACATCGAGAAGGTCGCAGGTCCGATTCCTGCACCGTCCACCCATGGAATGGACGGCTGATTATAAAATCAAAAAGGAACTGCAAAAAATTCTTCGGCTTCCGGAGTTTAGCTACATTAACGGGAAAGAAATAACTCTCTACCGCAGTTACGGATCTTCATCCCGCGCCTACGCCAGAATTTGGGGCTTGCCGAGAGTTTGGCAACAAGCCTTGTCTTTAAAACCTCACTACATTATTGAAGTAATTTCGGAAAGATTTAATAAACTCTCGCCTTCTGATCAGATTAAAACCCTTATCCACGAACTTTTGCATATCCCCAAAAACTTTTCCGGCGCTCTTGTTCCTCATAAAGGCAGACGGCAAAACATTAATCATGATATTATAAATAGAATTTATGATCACTATTATTCACGGCAGTAATATCCTTGGCACCAGAACAGAGCTGCAGCTCCTTAGGACCCAATATAAGGAAGTTATATCACTTGACGCTAAAAACGCGACTTTAACGCAAGTACTGGAAGGGCTGGAAACCGCTACTTTTAGCGGCGACGCCAGGCTCGTCATTTTGGAAAATCTGTTTTCAGGAAAAAGCAAAAACGATGATATTATCAACTACCTCTTAAAAAACGATTTTAAAAACGATTTATTAATTTGGGAGGAAAAAGAAAATAAGGGTAAGAATTTAGTAAGCCTGGCTAAAAAAGCCAAGGTCATACAACTTAACCTGCCCACTTTGCTTTTTAAATTTCTCGATGGCCTAATTCCCCATAACCCAAATCTTCTCAGTCTCTATAATGAACTCGTGGAAAAAGAAAGCGCGGAGTTGGTTTTTTTCATGTTAAAAAGACAGATGCGTTTGCTGCTGCTGACGTTTGCCAAAATCGATAAGCCGTCTGATTTTGCCAGAATGCTGCCTTGGCAGATGGCAAAATTAACTAAACAGGCATCCTTTTTTAGCGAAAGTAAGCTTTTGGAATTGTATAAAGAGCTGCTTAAAATAGAATACGAAATCAAGTCCGGTTTAACCTCGATGGAACTAGAACATAAATTAAAAATGTTTTTAGCTTTAAATTTTAAACTATGAATTTAGACCGCACCATGTTTCGCGAATACGATATTCGCGGCCTAGTCAAGGATAACCAGCTTAACGCTAAATCCGTTTATGCAATCGGCATGGGTATAGCCAGTTTTCTCGCTAAAGAGGGAAATAGCAAGTTACTTGTGGGTCGTGACAGCCGGGCCAGCTCGGCTGAATTTCGTGATCTTATTACTCGGGCTTTGACTGCTAGCGGCATGGAAGTAGTTGACCTAGGAATGTGTCTAGTTCCGATGTTTTACTACGGTCAATATTTACTAAAAATCAAAGCTGGGGTGTATATCAGCGCTAGTCATAATCCGGCCAATTGGAATGGTTTTAAAATCGCCAATGACTATTCTTCCACGCTTTTAGGAGATGATCTAAAAACAATTTACGAGATTATAAAAAAAGAAGATTTTATTTCTAAGCCGGCAGCCCGTGCTAAGATTTCAAACTTTGATATTGGCAAAAATTACTCTGATCAGCTTCTGAAAAAATTACACTGCCGTAAACCTTTAAAAGTGGTCATCGACTGCGGTAATGCTACGGCCGGTCCAATCGTTCCCGCCATTTTTCAAAGCGCCGGTTTTGAGGTGGTTAAACTTTATTGCGATCTTGATTCATCTTTTCCTAACCATGAACCAAATCCTTCCGCGCCGGAAAATAAAGCGGATCTCTCTAAAAAGGTGAAAGACGAAGGTGCCAATATCGGTTTTAGCTTCGATACCGATGGCGATCGGTTGGGCGTGGTGGATGAAAAGGGAAATATTATTGAAGCGGATCAATATTTAATACTTTTAGCCAGAGAGCTACTTAGCCAAAATCCCGGTGCCAAAATTATTTTTGACGTTAAGTCAACCAGAGCCTTAGCCGACGATATCACGGCTCATGGCGGAAAACCCATCATGTGGAAAACTGGACATTCTTATATCAAGGCCAAAATGCGGCAGGAAGGAGCTCTTTTAGCTGGTGAGGTTTCCGGACACGTTTTTTACCAGGAAAACTATGGTTTCGACGATGCGGTTTTTAGCGCCTTAAAACTTGCTTGTTTTCTAAGCAGCAGCCACAAAATTTTTTCCCAATTGATGGCAACGGTCCCGCACTACGAATCGACCCCCACTTTAAACGCCAATTGTAATGATAAAATCAAATATCAAGTCGTTAACAAGCTGACAAAGGAATTCCAAAAAGAATATAATGTTAATACGATTAACGGTGCCAGAGTCGAATTTAAAGATGGTTGGGGACTAATTCGGCCGTCGTCAAATTTACCGGTACTGGTTTTGCGATTCGAGGCCAAAACTCAGGAAAGTTTGCAAAAAATTATCAATATCTTTAAAGCTAAAATGTCGAGGTTTAAAGAGATTGATATGAATTGGTACAATGGATAATATGGATAAAGTTTTACAAACCATAAAGTTTTTTACCAAGCAGTGCCGGCAGGCTTTGACCGAAACAAGTGTTTTAGACTTTTCGTCCTACCAAGGTGTTAAAAATATTTGTATCTGCAGTATGGGAGCGTCATCGTTTGGCTACTATGCAGTCAGGGCGCTATTTCAGGATGAGCTGCGTATTCCCATCATGCTAAACAGTGATTATTCTCTCCCGGGTTTTATTAATAAGGATAGTCTTGTTTTTCTCTCCAGTTATTCCGGAGAAACCGAAGAACCCATAGCCAGCCTTAAAGCGGCATTGTTAACAGAAGCTAAAATTACGGGTATAACGAAGGAGACAAGCGAGCCGGGAAGGCTTTTAACCCAAAGCGGATGGCCTTTTTACAAATTAATTCCCACTTATAACCCTTCGGGACAACCGAGAATGGCAAGCGGCTACATGATTGTGGGCCTTATTGGTATGCTGCAAAAACTAAAGTTTTTGGGTGATAAAAGTTCTGAAATTATGGCGGCCTTAGATTTTGTCGACCAAAAACAAGAGGAAATCGAAAAAATGGCCAAAGAAGCGGCGGGTAAACTGTCAAATCGACAAATTATCATTACCGCTGCTGGCCATTTAGCGGGAAACGCCCACATTCTTCGCAACCAATTTAACGAATCGGCTAAAAATTTCAGCGATTATTTTATTTTGCCGGAGCTCAACCACCATTTACTGGAAAGTTTAGCTCACCCTAACTCCTTGGGAAACACGGCGCTTTTTCTCGCTTTTAATTCTTACTTATATGATGCTAAAATAAAAATAAGAGCTGATTTAACACGCGAGATTATTAAAAAAAATAACGTCGGACTTATCGAAGTAGAAGTTGTCGGATCAACCAAAATAGAGCAAGTCATATACACTCTATCATTTGGCGGGTATTTAAGTTATTATCTGGCGCTCTTAAATTCCGAGGATCCGGCTAAAATTCCCTGGGTCGATTTGTTTAAAACCAAACTAGCTAGCCATGATAAAACCTAAATTAATCGTTAAATTCTCCGAAGTAGACAAAAATGATATTGCCCTCGTTGGCGGTAAGGGCGCTAATTTAGGCGAGATGGCTAAAGCCCATTTTCCCGTACCTGATGGCTATATCGTGACCGCCGAAGCTTATTACGATTTTTTAAAAGCTAATAACCTTACGTCAACGATCAAAAACCTCATTAAGACTATTGATGTCGACCGCCCCACCGAATTAGACCACGTTTCTCAGAAAGTGAAAAAGCTAATTGTCGAGAGCGCTGTACCGGAAAATCTCGCAAAATTAATCGCGACTTATTACACCGATCTGGGAGGAGTTTTAGTAGATTCTCTAGTTGCAGTAAGAAGCAGTGCCACGGCCGAAGATTTACCAACTGCCTCTTTTGCCGGACAACAGGAAACCTATTTAAATGTTAAAGGCGAATCTAACGTTGTTTTAAAAGTACGTGATTGCTGGGCCTCGCTTTTCTCGTCTCGCGCTATTTTTTATCGCGCTAAAAATAACTTTGATCACTTTCGCGTCGGCATCGCCTGCGTCATTCAAAAAATGGTCCAGTCCGAAGCTTCGGGCATTATGTTCACCATTGATCCAGTTAGTAATGATAAGTCCAAAATTGTCGTGGAATCCATTCTTGGTCTTGGCGAATTAATCGTCGGTGGTTCGGTTACGCCTGACCATTACGAAGTCAATAAACATTCCTGGCAAATTGATAAAAAAATTATCGGCATTCAAGAGTCGATTTTAAAAAAAGTCGGCACTAAAAATAAAATTGAAAAGCTGTCAACTAGGCTAAGCGAGCACGCCAAAATTACCGACCAGAAGGTTATCGAAATTGCTAAAATCGGCGATAAAATTGAAAAACACTACTACTTTCCCCAGGATATCGAATGGGCCATAGAAAAGAATAAAGTTTTTATCGTGCAATCTAGGCCAGTAACCACAGTGGAAAGCACCACTAATTTAGCCAGTCAGGCAGAAAAAACAGAAGTCTTGCTCGAGAAGAATTTAAAAGAAGTTTTAAGAGGACAACCGGCTTCCCCCGGAATCGGTACTGGTCCTGCCAAGGTTATTTTTTCCGCCAAAGAGCTTCATAAAATTGTCCCGGGCGATATTTTAGTAACAACCATGACCAACCCAGATTACGTTCCGGGTATGAAAAAAGCCTCTGCTATTGTAACCGACGAAGGGGGCAGAACCGCCCACGCCGCAATTGTCAGCCGAGAGCTGGGGATTCCTGCGATTGTCGGCAGTCTCAAAGCGACCAAGGTTCTCAAAAACGGCCGCGTCTACACGGTTGATGGCATAAAAGGAGTAGTTTATGAAGGCAGTTATCTTAAAAAACTTGAAGAGTTGCACCTTCTACCTGCTAAGGATTTAACCAAACATGCGCCTATCGTTAACAACCAAGTAAAAACCGCGACGAAGATCTATGTTAATTTGGCCGAACCGGAAAAAGCTGGGGAAATAGCGAAATTAAACGTCGATGGCGTGGGTTTACTCCGAGCCGAATTTATGATTGCGCAGATAGGGAAACATCCTAAGGCTTTTATTCACGAAAAAAAGCAAGCCGAGTTTGTGGATAAACTAAGCGATGGTCTTAAAACTTTTGCTCAGGCCTTCCAACCACGGCCGGTTGTCTACCGCGCCACGGATTTTCGTACCAATGAATATCGGAATTTAATCGGCGGCAAAGCCTATGAACCAGAAGAACCAAATCCCATGCTGGGGTATCGCGGATGTTTTCGCTACATTCATGATCCCGAGGTTTTTCGCTTGGAGATCGAGGCCATCAAAAGGGTGCGAAATAAATTTGGGTTTAAAAATTTATGGCTCATGATTCCTTTTGTGAGAACCGTTAAGGAATTAATTGAGGTCAAAAGCCTTCTCTCGTCCTTTGGACTAACCAGAAGTGCAAGTTTTAAGCTTTGGATGATGGTGGAAATTCCGAGCAACGTTATTCTTTTAGACAAGTTCATCGAGGTCGGACTCGATGGCATATCAATCGGCTCTAACGATTTAACGATGCTTGTTTTAGGCACGGATCGGGATAATTCCGAAGTGGCCAGCGAATACGACGAAAGAAACGAAGCCGTACTCTGGGCGCTAGAGAGAATTGTCAAAACCTGCCATAAATATAAAATAACTTCTTCTATTTGCGGCCAGGCGCCGTCTGATTATCCTGATATTACGGAAAAATTGGTTTCCTGGGGTGTCACTTCGGTTTCCATTAACCCCGACGTCATCGATCACACGAGAAGTATTGTGGCGATGTGCGAAGAAAGAGTGATAAGAAATGGTAAAGCAAAAGTTTAAACCAGTTGTCCTCGTCGTTCTCGATGGCTGGGGCATAAGTGTGCCTGGTGAAGGCAATGCCGTTACGAGGTCTAAAACTCCCAACTTTACGCGCTTTTCCTCCCAATTTCCCCACACCGAGCTTCGCGCTTCCGGCGAATCCGTGGGACTTCCTCACGGCGAGCCGGGCAATTCCGAAGTCGGACATCTTAACCTTGGCGCCGGCCGCATCGTATACCAAGACGAGCCGCGCATCAATATGGCGATTGCCGACGGCGGCTTTGTTAAAAACCCGGCTTTTATCGGCGCTTTGGCTCATTGCCAAGAGCAAAACAGCAGATTGCATTTAATGGGATTAATTGGCGCCGGAGCGGTCCATTCTAATATTAATCATTTATTTGCCCTGCTTTGGCTTATTAAGCAAAATGGGTTTAAAAACCCAGTTTTTTTGCATCTCTTTACTGACGGCCGGGATTCCCCCCCAACTTCCGCCTCCATCTATCTGCGGGAAGTGGAAGACAAAATTAAAGAATTACACTTAGGTAAAATAGCGACCATCAGCGGCAGATACTATGCGATGGATCGGGATAATCGCTGGGAGCGGACCCAAAAAGCCTACCAAGCGATCGTGGAAAATAGCGGTGAGAAAGCAGCATCGGCCGAGGAAGCCCTTACTATGGTCAAGCAAAGAGGCGAAACCGATGAGTTTATTAAACCTACTATTATTGATAATCCCGGTGCCAACGGCAATATTAAAGACAATGACGCGGTGATTTTTTTTAATTACCGCACTGATCGACCCCGCCAGCTGACCAAAGCCATAGTTTTACCAAATTTTGAATCGATCAACCATAAAAGACTTATTTATGATCACAATAAAGACCGCTACATGCTGGCGATTGAAGTAGATGAAAACTCGGCCGATGCCAAAACCTTTACGCGTAAAATTACACTTAATAACTTATTTTTCGTTACTATGACCCAATACGAAAAGGATTTGCCTATCAATGTGGCTTTTCCGCCGCAACCGATACCATTTCCCTTGGCCGCGGTTATTTCTTCCTTCGATTTAAGACAGCTCCATATCAGTGAAACGGAAAAATATGCTCATGTTACCTATTTTTTTAATGGCGGAAGAGAGGATCCGTATCCTGGTGAGGACCGTATTCATATACCATCTCCTAAGGTTGCTACTTATGATTTAACACCGGAAATGTCGGCTTTCGAAATTACTTCGGTATGTTTACAGCGTTTGAATCAAAACTATTATGATTTTATGATCATAAATTTTGCCAATCCGGATATGATAGGGCACACTGGCAATATTAACGCCACTATCAAAGCTTGCGAGGTGGTTGACAGTTGTCTCGGAGAGATTGGCAAAAAGGTTCTTTCCCAAAATGGCGCGCTGATTATTACTGCCGACCACGGCAATGCCGAAGAAATGATTAACCGGGAAACTAAGGAAGTCGATACCTATCATAGTGCCAATCCCGTGCCGTTTATTATTGGTTGTTCTGACTATAACAATAACCCCCAGGTACTGGGCACCGGAATACTGGCCGATGTCGCACCAACTATCCTAAAATTGATGGGTTTACCAATCTCCAGCCACATGACAGGTAGGGTCTTGATTTAATTTAAATTATAGATGTATAGTATAGATATATGAAAATTACTCTTTCTGCCATTAAGGCCGATGTCGGATCAGTCGGCGGCCATAATCGCCCCAGCAAAAGATTAACCCAGGCGATTATTGATCATGTCGAAAACGAAGGCAAGAAAAAGGGTCTTCTTATTGATTATAAAGTTTTTACGACGGGTGATGACAATTTTATCCTCATGTCTCATACCAGAGGCGTCGATAACCCTGACATTCATAAGCTCGCCTGGGATTCTTTTGTCCAGGGAACAGCCATTGCCAAGGAACAGGGACTTTATGGTGCCGGCCAAGATCTTTTAAAGGATGCTTTTTCCGGCAACGTCCGAGGCATGGGGCCGTCGTCAGCCGAAATTGAGTTTGAAGAAAGACCTTCGGAGCCTTTTATATTATTTATGTGTGATAAAACCGACCCGGGCGTTTTTAATCTTCCCTTGTTTAGAGGTTTTGCGGATCCTTTTCATAACGCGGGATTACTACTAGCGCCGGAAATGCAGGTTGGGTTTGAGTTTACCATCATGGATGTTAACTACACCGAAGCTGATAAAGTAATTAAATTGAACGTTCCGGCTGAGGCTTACGATCTGGCAGTTTTACTCCGGGATCCTGAGCATTATGTAATTGAATCTATTAAAGCAAATTCTACCGGCGATCAGGCGTGTTCAGTTTCAACGAGCCGGTTGCACAATATTGCTGGAAAATATACCGGAAAAGACGATCCCGTAGCCATTGTCAGATCGCAAAAGCAGTTTCCTTCCACCGGAGAAATACTCTCGCCTCTGGCAGCGGCGCACTACGTCGTAGGCGATAATAGAGGCAGCCACAATGTGGCCTTAATGCCTTGCAAATTGGGCTCAATTATCTCCTATTTTGATGGTCCGGCCATCATCACCGCCGCTGGGATCTGTATCCATAACGGCGTCATGACCGAAGAGGTTGATCTCTTCGACCAGCCATTTTGGGATTTTGTCCGAAACAAAGCGGCGGAGAAAACTTTTGCCATTAGGGAACAGGGATACTTTGGCAACGCCATGGCTCCGATGGAAGAGTTGGAGTACACCGGAGTTATGGAATCGCTCAAAAGACTCGATAAGAAATTTGTGCTGAGAAAGAAATAAAATTAATGAGTCAGGTCGCCTCTTTTTTAAACCCTAAAAGCGTTGTGGTCATCGGAGTTTCACGGGAAAAAGATAAAATTGGCAGAATTGTTTTTGACCAGCTTAGCGCGCAAAAAGAAAATGTTTACGGAGTAAACCCCCACGCTAAGACAATAAATCAAAGAAAAATTTACACTGATGTTACCCTCCTCCCATTAGATATTGAGTTGGCAGTTTACGCCACACCCGCCGACGGTGTTGTTAACGAGGTAGAAAAAGCGGCTAAAAGGGGAATTAAAAACCATCTTATTATTTCTTCGGGTTTTAAAGAAAGCGGTCCTGAAGGGCTTATAAGGGAAAAAAAACTACAGCAACTTATTAAAACTTATAAGATTTCAATCCAGGGGCCTAATTGTTTGGGCAATATTTCCCCAGTTTTTAAGACCAATATTTCCTTTGGCGCTACACCTTTAAAAGGCAGCATTGGCTTGATTTTACAGTCCGGGGCAATCGGTACGGCTTTTTTAGATTGGGCCAAAGACCAAAAAATTGGTATTTCCCATTTTGTCAGTTTGGGAAATAAAATAGATTTAAGTGAAAACGATTTTTTGGAGTTTGAAGGAAAGGATAAAAATACCAAAGCGATCGGTCTCTACCTGGAAGGGTTGAAAGATCCTCAGCGTCTTTTAGACTTGGCCAAAGAGATTTCTCGTAGGAAGCCGGTGGTAGTTTTAAGCGCGGGCAAAACTAAGGAGGCTAAAGTGGCCATTAGTTCTCATACCGGTGCCTTGGCGGGAAGTTTTGCGTCTTCGGAAGCGGCTTTTAGCCAAGTCGGCATTATTGAGGCCCAGGATTTACAGCAATTCTTCCTGCTTTTAGAACTTTTAGGGCATAATTTCCCCTTTGCTTTTTCCAAAACGCTCGTTATTACTAACGCCGGCGGACCTTCAGTACTTCTGGCCGATAATTTAGCTAGCCAAGGTTTTACGCCCTACCTGCCCGATGATCGGGAAAAGAAAAAACTTCTAAACCAAGAAATAGGCTTTAGAAACCCCCTCGATTTATTAGGAGATGCCAACCCCGCTCGTTTAAAAAAGACCCTCGACATCGTACCTAATTTGGCTAGTTTACTGCTTTTTATTCTGCTGACCCCGCAAGAAAATACTGATTTAATGGCGATGGCAAGAATAATTTCCGACTTTCAGAAAAAGTTTAAGGGTACGCTGATTGTAAATCTCGTGGGAGGAGAACGTGTTGTCTTGCCAATGAATTACTTAAAGAGCAAAAAGATCATTGTTTCGACCTTTATTGAAGATTTGGTTTCAGCTTTAATTAAAATCAGAAACTACCTGGCAACTGATTACGCTATTCTAAAATTAAAAAAGGCTAAAATCATCCTGCAAAAAAAAGTTGAGGCTGACGCCGAAGTTATCGTGGGAGCAAAAAAAGATCCAGAATACGGACATTTGCTGGCCTTTGGCTCAGGCGGAATCCATGTTGAGTATCTTCGAGATATTAAATTTGCTGTTGTGCCTTATTTTTCTTATCAAACTCTAGAAACTCTTTTTAAAGAAACCAAGATTTCCTCTTTTTTGGAAAACCCCAAAAAGCTTTGGCCGGTCTTTGTCTCTCTCATAAATTTACTTTACGATTTTCCGCAAATTGAGGAGGTTGATCTCAATCCCGTCATGATCGGCAACAATTATTTGCGCTGTGTTGACGTAAAAATTAAGGTTTAAGGTTAAACTACGCGCGGTTTACACGCGCGTAGTAAAAAGCAGCACATACTCGCCTTGAGGTTTGTTTTTCCTAAAATACTTCAGCCATTCTGATGATTTCTTTTTTTCTACTTCTTCGTAAATTTTAGTCAACTCGCGCGCCAATACAATTTCGCTGTCGTCGAAGACTTTATTAAAATCTTCTAAAACCTGGGGGAGACGATGCGGGGCTTCGTAAAAAACCACTGTTGGTTTGGAGAGATTTTTAGGAAGGGAACTTAAGGTATTTTTAAGAGCCTTAAAAAAAGCTTCTCTTTTGGGCTGACTGCTTGGGGGAAAACCCAAAAACCAAAAACTATTTAAGGGCAAACCGCTACTTGTTATGCCTGTAAGAAGAGCCGAGGCTCCGGGCAGACTAATGACTTTTATTTTTCTCTTTAAACACTCATAAACCAACTTAAAACCTGGATCTGATAAAAGCGGGGTGCCCGCGTCGCTGATTAAGCCGATATTGGCTCCGTTTTGTAAAAGGTTAATAACTTGGGGAACTTTCTGTCCTTCGACTTCGTCGTAAAAGGAAATTAATTTCGGAGTTTTTTTCCATACTTTCGTTTCGAACTGTTTTAGAAGCATGCCAGTTTGTCTGGTATCTTCACAAAGCAGATAATCGACGCTAAAAATGGTCTCGATGGCGCGTGCCGTTATGTCTTTAAGATTGCCGATAGGTGTCGCGATTAAATACAAAGTTCCCATGCTTGACAAGGTTTGCTTATTGTTCTATATTAAGATTCTCCTATTTTATGACAAATAAAAGCGAACATGCAAAAAATAGGGTACGACTAGCCATCAATGGCTTCGGGAGAACCGGGCGAGCCGCCTGCCGCATTGCTCTTTTAAACCCCAATTGCGAAATAGTCGCGATTAACTCCAAAGCTGATGCTAAAAATTACGCCTATCTCCTTAAATATGATTCCTTATATGGCATGTTTCCTGGCGAGGTTAAAGTTATTGACGAAACCACAATTTCCTACAATGGTCAGCCGATTAAAGTTTTTTCCCAGAAGTCTGAAGAAATGCCTTGGAAAAATCTTGATATCGATATTGTTCTCGAATCTTCCGGTCGTTTCTCCCAAAGAGAAAAAGCCAATCTCCATCGCGAGTTCGGTGCTAAAAGAGTCATCATTACTGCTCCGGCAGAGGGCGAGGATGCTTCCTTTGTTCTCGGAGTTAATGAAAAAATTTTCGATCCCAAAAAACATTTTATTGTCAGCAATGCCTCTTGTACGACAAACTGCTTGGCTCTCCTGGCCATGCTCCTTGATGAGAAATTTAAAATTGTCACCGGATACATGAATACAGTTCACGCCTACACTAATGACCAAAGGCTGCACGATAATTCCCACCCCAAAGATTTACGAAGAGCGCGCGCGGCGGCAAATTCCATAATTCCTACCTCAACTGGTGCTGCTAAAGCTATCGGCGTGATTTTGCCAAAATTAGAAGGTAAATTGGATGGAATCGCGCTTCGCGTCCCTGTGCCAACGGTGTCTCTGCTCAGTTTTACGGTGCTGACGAAAAAGACGACAACCGTTAAGGAAATTAATAAAGTTTTTAAAGATGCGGAGAAGGGAATTCTGAAAGGAATTCTCGGCACCTCTGATGAACCATTGGTTTCCGTTGATTTTAAGGGAGATAGCAGATCTTCTATCGTGGATACGGCGCTGACTTCTGTTTTAAATGGTAATCTTATAACTGTTTTCTCCTGGTATGACAATGAGTGGGGCTATGCCGCAAGACTGATTGATTTAGCGGTTTATATTCATAAACACAGTTAGGCTATGAATAAAAAGACGGTTTTGGAACAGGACGTCTTTGGTAAAAGAGTCATTCACCGCGTGGCCTACGACGTTCCTCTAAAAGAAGTCAACGGCAAAATGGAAGTAAGCGACGACATTCGAATTAAAGCTACCATCCCCACTCTTAATTATTTACTCGAAAATAAATCTAAAATAATTCTTTTGTCATGGTTAAAAAGACCCAAGGGAAAAGTTGTCGAGGAGTGGCGGATGGATCCGGTAGCCAAGCGGCTCTCGGAAATTCTTAATAAGAGAGTAAAAAAAGTGGATAGCGTTGTCGGTAAGGAAGTGGAGAAGGAAGTTTTTTCTCTAAAGGTCGGGGAAATTTTAATGCTGGAAAATGTTCGGTTTCACCCGGGGGAAATTAGCGCCGACGATAAATTTGCCAAAAAGTTAGCCAGTCTGGGGGAAGTAAAAGTTCAGGACGCTTTTGCGCAGGTGCATCGAATTCACGCTTCGATTACCGGTATTCCCAAATTTCTGCCAACGGTGGCCGGGTTATATTTAGAAAAAGAGGTTGATGCGCTAACACCGCTGGTTACTTCTCCAGGGCGGCCTTTTATCGTCATCATCGGCGGCGGCAAAATATCCGACAAAATTGACGCGATTGGCAATTTAATCAAAATTGCTGATTATATTTTAGTAGGAGGCGGTGCGGCCAATACTTTTATGAAAGGCTTAGGATACGAAATCGGCAATTCTTTTTTAGAAGATGTGTTTGTCGACAAAGCCAAAAAGGAGAAGAAAGATTTCACTCAGTATGCGAGAGATTTAATAAAAGCCTATCCTCAAAAAATTATTCTACCGGTTGATTTTACGGCCGGTGACGATTTGCAAAATCCCCACGCTACCAAACTCGTCAAGGTAGCAGTAAGTAAAAATTTAGTAGCTAAACCCTGGGCGCTTTTAGATATCGGGCCGGATACGGTGAAAAATTTTATTCTCTATGTTAAATCAGCTAAAACTATTTTTTGGAACGGTCCCTTAGGGGTGTTTGAAGACAGCCGTTTTGCCCAAGGCACAGAACAGGTTGCTTTAGCCGTTGCCAAAAATAGAAATATCACGGTTTTAGGCGGAGGCGACACCATTGCCGCGGCGAGAAAATTTAAACTCGAAAATTCCTTTACTCATATTTCTCTCGCGGGCGGAGTAACCCTTGAATTTCTCGCGGGTAAAAAACTGCCGGGGATTGAGGCTATTATGGACAAGGATTAATAAATAGTTTTCGTTCTTCTCGCTTTGCCATTTCTACAAACTCATTATAGTTGTACTTTTATGCAATCCTGCAGTTTTCACTACGTCTATACGGTGGTATAATTACTTCATGAATAAAAGTGAAGACGTACAGTTACTTCTTACCGAAAGACCAAATATCGCTGAGGTTATTCAAAACTTTCCTGATGGTGCATTTATCTATTTTTATCCTGATAGAACAATTTTTCCAAGATTACATAAAAAATTACAAACGGCTCTTCCTCACCATTTCATAATTCTTACACCGCGTACGGGTCAACTTTCATTTCCAGCCGATATGGGTACACAGATAGACGATCATTTTAATTGTTACTCTACCGATAAAAGTTACATAATCAGAACTTTTGGTGTTAATGTTGTATCTCCTGATCACCCTATTACAGACTATCTTCCAGACTTGATAACTCCTGGAATTAATTGTTATATAGAGGAAGGCGGTACTATGGTTCCTGTTGGCGGAACAAATGCATTATTAATAAGTCTACTTAAACCAGGAGAAGATACTTATTTAGACAGCAATGGTTATAACACTATAGCTACTAGGAAAATGGACGAAGGACTAATAGAATTCAAAAAAACGGCAAGAATTCCCAAAGAGGATAAGTGGCTTTATGGAGATCCAAGATTTACGGGACACATTGATCTTGTATTAACTGGATTTGCGAATTCGCATGGCGAATTAAGAGGTGGAGAAAGGGTTTATTATATAGATAATATACTGTACCCCAGAAACTAGACCACCTGCTAAGATAGAATTCTATGGACAAAAATATCAAACGGGTACATTCACCGGAGTTTAAAACTCAGGTGGTAGTTGAACTTTTAAAACAGAATGAGACAATGGCGCAAATC
>JACPZF010000004.1 GCA_016195615.1 Candidatus Gottesmanbacteria bacterium
ATAAGCGCTATGGGTGATGTGGTAAAATATCCTTTAAGAAGATGTTTTTCATCATCGGACAGGTTAATGCGTATCACTCTTTTAGGATACTACAAAACCTGACATTTCGTTTTTAAAGAGCTATATATCACAAAACTATAAATCATTTTTCTACTTACCAAATGGTCAATCTTCAAACCTAAACCAAAGTTACGTAATACCTCGCCTTATTTATAAATCTCATGCCCGCCGAGGTCGTTTTTAATTCGCCACTGGGGCATTGGGGTTGTTTCTACCACTATTATACGGAATGGTGGTTGATGAAGGAGCTGGTGTATTATTATTCGTCGATGTATCTCCCCCTGTTTGATTTGACCCTCCGGGATTTGCCCCAGGAGTTGGTTCCGGATTTAAAACTTTTTTTGCCCACCATAAAGAAGCGTTGCAGGTTCCTCCCAGCTTATAGAAATTTATTTTATTCGAATCGGCATCTGTTGGTGACGTTTGATCTATATGAAAACGATCATCCCATTTAAAAGCGCCTCTGGGCCGATCAAAGCCGAAACTATTGCTAAAAGCATAACTTACATGGGTAGCCCCCGGATTATCATAAAAATCACCGTTGCTTTTCATTATTAAATTCTGGTCGATGGAACAACCGCTGAAATCACCCTGGCTGAATGGTAAATTAGTTCCGGCCCCAGAAATGCCATTTGTTTTAGCATAGGCTGAAACAAAGCCCCAGGTCGGATCGGCAATCTGAGTCCAAGCCGAAGCTAAAAACGGTACGTTATTATAAACATCGATAACGCGATTATGTTCAGCCTGACAATCGAAATCCCCGCAGACCCAACCCGGACCGCAATAGGGAGCTTCAGCCGGACATTTTCCTCCATTTCCACCAGCTCCGCAAGATATCTTGCCGGTTCTGGGACGAGGTATGGGAACCGCCGCAGGATTATCTGCTCTTTCCTGCCTGTTTTCTTGCAAAACCTGGACAACATCCTGAAAGGTTATTATTTTAGGAGTAAAAGTACAACCGTCTATAGTCTTACCTGGAACATATTCCGGCACTTTGTATCTAAGTCTCACCGGATCAAGAAATGATTCTCCCTCGATGTCAGTAGCTCCCCAGTCCACTCCAAGCAACACGTGATTTGCTCCATAAGGCCAAACCGTCGTATCAGACGGAAATTGCGGGTAATTGCCCAGCGCAGTTTGACTTTATATCCCCACCAACGTTGGAAAATTGACAAGTAACTCCACTTTCATTGGTATATTGGGGAGCGCATTCGTCGACTTTGGCAAAAACTGTTTTATTTATAGATTTGTCCGGAGCTAAATGTACGCGATTATAATTTTGCTGTATTCCGCCGGAAATATCATATCTACGGCCTAAAACAGTTAGATTTGATGGAATTTGTGTTGCTTGAGATTTTCCAGTTTGAGAATCACCATCGACAAAAAGTTGGATATGGCCTTCTTTACTCCCATCAAAAACCAAATGCGACTGTAAATTAAAATCAATACTGCCATCAGGATTTACCACCTTATTTGTAATACCTGCTTCAATGTGAAAACATTGTCCTCCACCCTGCGCCAGAAGCGTACTTTTTTTCTCATTAAAAGGATTAAAATCTATTAGTGTTTTGGCAAAAACAGTCGACATCTTCGGCCATGAATCCTTTAATAGGGTCATGCTTTGGATAAGAAACGACATTATTTTTTTCGTCATTCTATCTATTTTCCATGCAACAGGAATCGTCTTATCCAGATAACGATTAAAAGCCATCAGGAAATTATTGGCGCCAAAAGAAATCTGTTCCCTAACTTTTTGCAGGTCTTTTTTTAGATAAGGATATAAATCATGATTTATTTGTCTGAGTCTCTCCGACTCACCATCCTGCAAGGGCCGCAATTGCTCTCTCTTTTGACACTCAAGAACCCGCCGAAAATCTGGTGTATTCCGAAACATGTCCGTGGTTGGCTTCCAATCAAATAATCCTCCATCCCAGGCAAAGGCTTTAAATTCATCCTTGTCATTGCCAAAATTAGAAAGTATAAATGCCGGATTAAGTCCTAACATATAATCGGGCAAGGGTTTGCCGTTTGGTAATTTTCCGGTAGTTAGACTATCAATGTAAGCTCTTTTGTTGTAATCAGCAATACGCTGTTTTTCCGCCTCATTTGGTACACATCCGCTAGTTGCAGTCGCGCCAGCGCATCCTTCCGCCGGCTTTTCCTCCCAACCGCCTTCTGTGGTCAAGGTTGGCGGCACAAAGCCAATTCTCGACTGCCAGACGTCTCCCCATCTTTCAAAGCTTAAAAAAACAGGGTCATCTTCAGCCCTTGCGTTTTGTTCCGGCGGTGCTTTGTTATCTGCATAATTATGAAGTGAAAACCAGACTTTCTGCCACAAAGGATCATCTTTAGATATGCGTCTTAATACAGCATCTAAGGCCTCTCTGCTTTGAATCTGCAAGCCCGGACGGCCGCCGGCCGCGACAATATCCCGCGCGGCTTTAACCCATTTGTCTGCAAAAAGATCGAGGTTGGGATTTCCGCTTTTATATTCCCGGTCGTCTCCTGGCTCATTAAAAATTTGAATATAGGGGCTTTGAAAACCCGCGCTTTGGGCCGCCGTGACATACCCTTTCCAGTCTATAAATCCGTCATCAATTAAATTTTTGGGCCGGATTATCGGCATCATGCCGAATTCTTTGGCTTCTTTCGCGGCAAAAGCAGCTTGACCGGTATCACCCGGATACATGACCATCCATCTTCCTTTCAAATCCCTAGCAAGTCGCATTACTTGATCAAATCCACCCTTATCTTCGTTTCTATATCCTGACAATGGTCCGTGGAAAACTAAACCTGTATCTCCTTCAGGTCTTGGGGCTTCACAGGCGTATCTTGAATCATAATTATCTAAAACCGGAGCCGGAGGACTGGGAGGATTTAAGTTGCGGACGATCTTTCCGCGGCGAAGAAGCGACTCCATCGGGTCTCGTAAATCTTCATAACCCATTTTATAAAACCCTTCCTGAGTACCAGTTAAGGCTGTATCTTTATCTCCTTTAGGTGTTTTCGTCTTCCAAAGTTCATTTACCGCCAAACCGAATCGCATCACTTGGGGAAAACTCTGACCTAAAAAATATTCGCGATCTTCGCACACATCGAATTTTAAATCCCCTGCCGTACGATCGTTCGGCACGACAGGCATTAAATCCCAAGCTTTCTGATAAATTGATTCCCAGTCTTTTCTGTTTCCTTTATAAACAAAGTTTACAAATCGCCGGTCGCTTATCAATTCCGGCGGGCACTTTAAACTTGATAATGGCTTACCATAGATTCTGAAATTGGCGTATCTGGAAATCGGTCCCTTAAAATTGACATATTTAACAAATCCGCATTTATAAGCGTCGATCGAACTTTCTGGCAAAAGCGCCTTTAGAGCTCCGGTTTTTTGCTCCTTTTCCTGTTTTGTCTTTAAATATAAAAATAGTGCCGGGTCGTGTGGGTTTGTTGAAACCGGCGGATTGTTTATGATTTTTTCCTTGGCTTCAATTTCTGATTCGGTCATGTGTTCGGCATCCCAGAGTCCGGCAAATTTATCCCCCAGTTCTTCCACAAAAGGCAGATGAAAATTCCGGGTTGAATCATCATAATTAATCCCGACTTCTCCCGCCCACCACACCCCGGTTTTTCCATTAGGTTCGTTATCGCTTCCCTTACCGTGAACGCTTTCGTCTTGTCTAACCCGCATCTCGCCGCAAAGCGTTTTAACGTCTAATTTAAATTGCGATGTTTCTTTAAGTTCGATCGGCGTACCTTTGGCTTGTCCGCAGTGCAGCCCAATTGTGGTATTGCCGTAGCGAAGATTGGCATTTGTTCTCGCTTCTGGCCGCGGCGTACCTGTAACAGGAGTATAGAGGGGTGCAAAATTACTCGGATCAATTCCTTCGATATTAGAACAACCCTCCTCTGTCTGTTCATCATATTTCCGTACCGGTCCTGACCGATTTCCCGATTTTATATCCAGACTGGGATTTTCATCGGCAGCGACAGGAACTAAATCAGCATCGAGCTGTGGTGTCGGACTAATCGTTGCTGAGTCCGCTTTTCTCCACCAATCCAATTCCCAACGCGGGTCTAAAAATCGACCAGTATCAACAATTGATAACAGCATGTCTCCATTCTTCGAAGTCCCCAAAACAAAACCGTCGGGAAGTGCCGGTAATTTTGTTCTTCCGCCCTCTACCGCTTTATCGTACAGCTTTAATATTTCAGGACTGACGTTTAAATTATTTAAATGAAGCGTGTATCCTACTGCCACACTATCGGCAGGCGTATATTTAATAGAAATACTGTCCGAGTTTGCAAATAAAACTACAGCTTGATAGCCGTTAAATCCATAGCCTGATTGGGGAACTTTAATAATTTCTCCTTCTGGGATTTTTAAACCTACGGCTGTGGCGAAATCTTTTCCTTGCAAGGCTGAATCTGATGGTTTTATTAATTCGCCTCGTTTATTTGTGGCATTATTCCAATCATAAACTTGATAAACGCTTCCTATTTCCGGCTTGGTATTGCCTTGAATCAAAGTACTTAAATTCGGAGCCTTAGGATCAAGCGGATGCTGATATGGAATTAAATTTAAAGCGCCGTCGATTTTTTGATAGCCGCGAACGTCAAACGGATTTTTATCAGGATGAACTCCTGCAGGATCAGTAAAATATTTTACCGGCGATGGCGTCGTCGTTGGCCCGGAACCAACTTTTGGCGTTGGGGTCGCATTAGGATCTGAGGCTATAACCGTAAAACTAAAGAGGCTAAAATAAAAACTAATAACTATTAAAAAGATAACCAGTTTTCTCATGGCTACTTAAGCGTAGTAGAAAGCCGGATGTTTTGCAAGGACAAGGTAACTCCTGGATTGATTAAAGCATTCTTCTGATCTAAATCTCTTTAGCAATCTTAAATTCCAATCTTTTTCTAAAAAGATTTTCGCGGAAGCCTCCGCTACTGACAAATTTTTGTTCCAAAGAGTCCTGCAAACGTTTTTGCAAGAAAATGGCCTGATTAATCAGGGTCACCATCAGGTTGACGGCAATTTCAGGAGTTTGGGGAAGATCTGGGAAATCAGGGAAATCAGGTAAAGTCGGGGTTTTCTTTAAAATATCCCAGATTTTGTCTATTTCTGCAATTTCTCTGTTTGCTTTCTCTTTAGACCAAATTGTAATTCTGTTCTGACGCGCAAATGCTAAAAAATCCTTTAGAAGTTCTTCCAAAGAAGCCCGATTTACACCTGTAAGCTTGATGTGTCCCTCAAGACTTGCCTGCTGATTACCTTCGGCAATGTTTGTTGTACCACTTCTGGCCGCCTGAATCATTTGGTCATAGGTACGATAGGAAGAAAGGTTGGGAAATTCTGGATAGTCTCGGGATTGGCAGCGCTGGCAAAATACCACCGTGTAGTCATAAATGGGAACCGTGATTTTCCAAGCCAGAAGAAATTCATACCCTGCCCGAAATCGCTTTGGGTTAATTTTTCCCCGATATTTCCCCTGATCATTCCCCTGACTTTCCCTCATATTGGCTCACTTTTTGCCCCTGACTTATTTTGGCTTTGTCCAGCTGGCCCATCTGCAATTGGGGTAGTTGCTGCAGCCATAAAAAGTTTTTCCTCTTTTAGTTCGCCTGATAATCACGTCGCCTTGATCTTCCGGGCATTTTAAACCCGTACTGATGGTTAAATTTTTGGTAAATTTGCACTCCGGAAATTTGGAACAAGCGAGAAATTTCCCAAAACGGCCGATCCGAACAACTAAAGGCGCGCCGCACGTTGGGCATTTCTCATCCGTTTGCTCGACTTCAATTTTAACTCTCTCGGCTGTTTTATAAATTTTTTGCAAGTTTTCCGAAAAAGGCGTAAAAAAATCGCGGATAACCGGCACCCACTGTTTTTGACCGCTGGCAATTTCATCCAATTGGTCTTCCATCTGAGCGGTAAAAGGCATGTCGTCGATTTGGCTAAAATTACTAACCAAAAAGTCGTTGACCGCAATTCCTAGGGCTGTTGGTTTTAACCTTTTACCCCGCTTGCCATCAGGCAGATCTTCTTTCTCCACGTAGTGGCGTTCTTGAATAACCGACAGCGTTGGCGCGTAAGTTGAAGGCCTGCCTATGCCTCTTTCTTCCAGGGTGGCAATGAGCGAAGCTTCGCTGTATCTTGGCGCTGGCTCGGTGAAATGCTGGAGTGAAATTATTTCCTCGGTTGGCAATTTTTGCTCTTTTTCCAAAACCGGCCCGCCTGCCGGCGAGGCAGGCAGCCTCGTTTCTTCCAAGGCCTCGGGGTAAACTTTGAGAAAACCGGGGAAAGTGATGATCGAGCCGGAGGTTTTGAATAAGTAACCTAAGTCACCTAAGTTACTTAAGTCACTTACGTTCTTTGCCGTCTTGGCCCACACCGTTGTCCTCTCTATTTCGGCTTCTTTCATCTGGCAAGCGACAAAACGTTTCCAGATTAACTCATAGAGCCTTCCTTCATCCCTTCCCATCATTGTTCCAATTTCCAATTTCCAATTTCCAATTTCCAATTTCGTCGGCCTAATCGCCTCATGGGCTTCTTGGGCGAGTTTCTGTTTCGTGCTATAGATCCGGGGTTCGTTGGGAACATATTCTTTCCCAAAGTCAGCGGCAATAAAATCTCTCGCTTTACTTATGGCTTCCATAGCAAGATTAACCGAATCAGTACGGTGATAGCTGATAAAGCCGTTTTCATAAAGCCTTTGGGCAATCTGCATGGTTTTTTTCGCCGAAAAACCGAGCTTTCTTCCCGCTTCCTGCTGCAGGGTCGAGGTGGTAAATGGAGGTAGAGGATATCTTTTGGTCGCTTTTTTCTCTATATCAGAAATATAAACAATATGATTTTTTATATCGCTTATGATCACATCAGCCTGGTCTTTTGTTAGAATCGTGGTTTTACCAACCGTATATTGGCCATCGTATAATTTAAAGCTCTCGCTGGTTTCGTATTTAATTCCATCCTTGCTGATTAATTCAAAATCAACAACCTCATTTGTTCCCTCTCCTTTAGAAGAGGGTAAGGGTGAGGTAATTTTTAACACGATACTCCAATATTCCTCCTTTTTAAACTTCTCAATTTCCCTTTCTCGCTCTACTATTATCCTTAGTGCGACCGATTGTACTCTCCCCGCAGATAACCCTCTTCGGACTTTACTCCATAAAAGCGGTGATAATTTATAGCCCACCAGCCGGTCTAAAACTCTTCGCGCCTGTTGGGCGTCAACTAGCGGGAGATTAATCGTACCGGGATTTTTTAAAGCTTCTTTAATGGCGTTTTCCGTTATTTCGTGAAAAGTGATACGGGAAACCGTTTTTTCTACCTTCCATTTTCTACCATCTATCTTCAGTATCTCCGCAATATGCCATGCTATCGCTTCGCCCTCTCTGTCAGGATCTGTCGCTAAAATCACAAGGCTCGCTTTTTTAACCTCTTCTTTTAATTCGGAAGCAATTTTTTTATGATCGGATGGCACCTGATAATGGGGAATAAAATCATGATTGACATCAATGCCCAGCCTGTCTTTGGGCAAATCCCGCAGATGCCCCATCGAAGCCATGATTTTATAATCACTTCCCAGATATTTGGCAAGTGTTTTAGCCTTGGTTGGCGATTCAACAATTACAAGCTGCATACGATAATTTATAATTATTAATTCTTAATTTTTAATAAATTATTAATTTCTAATGTTAAATTATTTAGAAATTAAAAATTAGAAATTAGAAA
>JACPZF010000005.1 GCA_016195615.1 Candidatus Gottesmanbacteria bacterium
AGATAAAATTTTAAGCTTAACCTTTCGTTCCTTTTCATCAAAAATAAACCCGCAAGTAAAACCATTATGTTCAGCGCTATAACCTTCTGGTACTGAAACAATCCACCAGTGACGAGGGAGGTCCGTAGGAAGAATAAGACTGATAGGTTGGAGTTTTGAATAACCAGCATTATTATCTAAGACAAAGTTAAGCTCTGCCAGTAGAGGACTTTTATCTGACGAGCTTGTTCCCCTTAGCCCAGTGTTGAAAAAAAGACTAAAAAGCCCGTTCCAACTTTTTGTGTGGAAAGCAGCATTTATTAAATCTTCCGGTGTTAGATTTTTTTGTGTTGTCGTATCTAGATATGTTGGCTGAAGGTAACTGATGCAGTAAATTATTCCCTCGCTTGTTATTTCGTTCCAAAGACGACGAGACCTTTCGGTTGCAAAAAAGGAATAATCGTCAACCGTTGTTAATTGTCTTGATTGATCAATTTCAACAATATTTTCATTTACCAAAAATTCGGTAATAACTTCTGCCATATAACTTGCTTCGCTTGTAAAAATATCAGGAGCCGCAGCTCTACCTTCCTCTATGGTCAGAGTTGGCAGGCCGTTTTTCGTTAAGATATAACTTAAAGAGTGATTATAGTGTTCTGTATCGCCGATGTCCTCTAATAAGCTAGGAACTCTAATTCTATTGAAAACCTTAATCAAATTTGTTATCAAATTTTGATTTTCGTCCATTCTATCTAAACGGCCGTGAGGTATGGAAATCATATTATCTCTATGGATATCGATGGCACTAGTTTTATAATCAGGATATTTTTTCTCATGACTTTTTTTCTCAGATAGAAGATAGCGGATAAAAAGCCAGGCGTATTTTTCCGTTTTGGTTTTTAAAGATAAAAACTCGTTCCAATCCCCGGAATTATAGCAGTCAGAAACCAGGTTGATATTAGAATCCGGTTCATCTGAAAAAATGTATCTGGTTTTTTTCTCATAACCTGGAATATTGATTACGGGAATAATAATTACTTTTCCCTTAATGTCTGTGGCATTTTCGCGTAAATCTTCATCTAATTTTCTGGTAGCCAAACGATCTCCCAGTGTTTCTTCGCCGTGTTGATAGCCCATTACAAATGTTAACTTTCCAGGTTTTTGCGCATCATATTCGACAATATCTATTTGACCAACCGCACCGATTACTTCTAAATCGGCCTGACTTAGTTTTGCGATTATTTCCGGTGGGGGTTTTACTACTAACCTTTTTTCCTGCCGCAGAGAACTTGTGTCCTTCTCAACCGTAGATACAGGTTGTCCTGTTACACCAACCACCACGTCAAGATAGTTGTTAACCAACGATTTTAGATTTATTTTTACGTTCTCAGATGTCATATTTTAGTCTTACTTAACCAGTAAGCAGGTATTATAGCCCACTGCAACAATCTAAACAAGCAGAAGTGGCTGTAATACTAATTGACATAAAGTATTATTATTTGTATAACGGTATTACTGTGTTATTAACATTCACAATTACCCAAAAGGGCCCAGTGAATTTTTTGGATCTAGCAGGTTCAATTAGGAGCAAAAAACCATTTAATATTAATACCATGACCAGGGCGGCAAAAAAATTTGTGGGCCAAAGATATGCCAAAAGTGACTGACACAAGAGAAAATAATTCTTTAGGCGTACTTTCCTACGATAAATCGCTGGATAAAGTTAAAACAATTAACCGATTTGGGCCCTAAATTGCCTCTTGGCAAGCCTTTCTTTTTATGCTATAAGCTAATCTGTCATGCGAGTCAAAGCTAAGAGAGCAAGAACTGCCCCTCTTAATGCTCCAAAACCAAAAAGTAAAACTGAGTTTTTCTTAAATACAGTTTTAACCTTAATTAACGCCTTGATATTTTTAGGCGGTTTAATTTGGTGGGTTCCTAAGCAAATAATTACTTTTACCAAACTCGCCAGCAAGGGGATAAAAAAGCAGCAAGAGAAAATCCGCGAGTTTAAAACCGAGACTTTTAGAAAACTCGAAAGCCAAAAAACCTCGTTTAGGCAATTACTAAAAAGCCTAAAACCCCAGCTAAAACTAAAACCTTTCCTTAAGTTTTTTCTTAGCGGCAAAAACGTCTTAATAAATAAACTAGAAGAAATAAGAACTTCTTTTAAGAAAAAAACTTTTACGGCCAAAGGCGTGGTCAAAGTCAAAAAGAAAGGCCAAATTTACCCGGCCAAGCCTTTATTTTTGGAAAGACTTAAATTTCTTTCCCTAGGTATTTTATTAACCCTTTTTGCAATTGTTGGGCCTTTGATTTTTTCTTTCTGGCTAAACGAGTTACCTAACCCCAGGCTTTTGAGCGCCAGAGAGATTCCGCTCTCAACAAAGATTTATGACCGAAACGGTATTTTATTGTTTCAAATTTACGCCAGTCAAAACAGGAGTTTTATTAAACTAGACGATTTGCCAAAAAATCTAGTTAATGCCACGGTTGCCATTGAGGATAAAAATTTTTTCCACCATCCCGGCGTTGATCTTCGCGGAATTTTAAGAGCTTTCTTAATCAATCTAGCACTAGGCAGCAAAACCAACGGCAGGCCGCTTCAGGGTGGTTCGACGATCACCCAGCAACTGATTAAAAACGCCCTGCTTTCGTCGGAATTAACTTGGTCGCGAAAAATTAAAGAGGTGGTTTTAGCTATTTGGGCGGAAACCATATACAGAAAAAGAGACATTTTAGAAATGTATTTTAACCAAGTGCCATACGGCGGTACCGCTTGGGGAGTGGAAGCAGCCGCGGAAACTTATTTTAAAAAGAAAGTAAAAGATTTAGACTTGGCCGAAAGCGCTCTTTTAGCCGGCCTTCCGGCAGCGCCATCCTACTATTCGCCGTTTGGCGCGCACCCGGAGTTGGCTCGCGAGAGGCAACATGAGGTTTTAAGAAGAATGACCGAGGATAAATACATTACTTCTCAAGAAGCCAACGAGACCGAGAAAGAGGAACTGCATTATGCCACTCAGGCGATAGAAATTAAGGCGCCGCACTTTGTGATGTATGTCAAAGACCTTTTGGTTAAAAAGTATGGTTTGCGCACAGTTGAACAGGGGGGGCTTAATGTAACGACCAGTCTAGATCTAAATACCCAAGACATGGTTCAAGACGAAGTGGCCAAAGAGGTGGAAAATTTAAAAAATTTATTGGTCAGTAATGGCTCGGCGGTTGTTACCAATCCTAAAACCGGGGAAATTCTCGCCATGGTCGGCTCGCGCGACTATTTTGATCTTGCTCATGACGGCAACGTCAATGTAACTTTGGCTCTTCGCCAGCCCGGCTCCTCGATTAAGCCGGTGATGTATTCGGCTGCCCTCCAGCATGGTTTTACCCCGTCATCAATTATTGATGATTCAGCAATTTCCTTTCGTATTCCCGGACAACCTCCTTACGCGCCGGTTAACTACGACGGCAAATTTCACGGCAAAGTAACGCTAAGGTCTGCTTTAGCCAATTCTTTTAACGTGCCGGCGGTAAAAGTGCTCAATGCGATTGGTGTTCATACCATGGTTGATATGGGAAGGAAGATGGGAATTTCGACTTGGGAAGATGAGAGCCGTTTTGGTTTATCGCTAACTCTCGGCGGTGGGGAAGTGACGATGCTGGATATGGCCAAAGCCTACGGCGTTTTGGCCAACGAGGGTAAAAAGCAGGAATTAACGCCCATTTTAAAAATTACGGATTACCAAGGAAATGTTTTAGAACAAGCCAAAAACAAAAGCGGGAGCCAGGTTTTACCGACGGAGATTGCCTTTCAACTCGCAAATATTTTAGCTGATAATAATTCCAGAAGTGTCGCTTTTGGTTTTAATTCTGCCTTAAACATTCCGGGAAAAACCGTTTCCGTTAAAACCGGAACGACTAATGATAAAAGAGACAACTGGACGATAGGTTTCACGCCGTCTTTTGTCGTCGTCGTCTGGGTGGGGAATAATGACAATTCGCCGATGCATCCTTATCTAACGTCAGGAATAACTGGCGCCGCACCGATTTGGCATAACATCATGGTCAACCTTTTAAAAAACAAACCCAATGAAACCATTGGCAAAAGCGAAGACATTATTGAGGTTAACGTTTGTGCTTGGAATGGGTTTCTTCCCTGTGACGGTTGTCCAACAATTACCGAGTATTTTGCCCGCGGTACCGAGCCGAAAATTCATTGCCAGATAACCCCTTCTCCCTCTCCCACGCCCGAAGTTAATTTATAGGTAAATATATCTCAAAAAATTGCTTAGTCGGATCTTCTTCGTTTACCTGCCGGTAAATTTCAAAATCAGGCGTTTCTTTCCTTATTTTTAAATGATGAAGCGCGCAATACTTCTCGAGTTCTTTCCAAAACAAGGAAAGCAAACTGCCCGAGCCATTATGGGTATAGGTAATAACTTTTCCGGGATTAAATTTTAAATACTTAATAAGATCTTTATACTGACGATTTATTTTCATCCCTTTACTGGCCAACGCTCCGATTTTAATACTGCTTTCTTTGGGCTGGTAGGTTGGGTTTTCAAAAATTGCCAGCGTAGTGAAGTTTTTTCCTTTTTTTTCAAACATTTGAGCCAATTCTTGACAATAACTTTCGATTTCTGCATACGACCCGATCTTTTCGATGTAATAGACGCCAAAGGGTTTTAGAATTTTAATTTCAGGATTAACCATCGTACCGTTATTTTTCAAATTATGTAAAAACCTTTCCAGGCTGCTTAGATTAAAAGCAAGTCTTTTAATTTCTTTCTTAATAAAGGGTTTTTTGTTATTAAACAGTTTTGTTAAATCGCCTTTTCTTCGTAAATAATTTTTTATTTCCTTTAAGGGAATTCCCATCGTGGTTAGGAGCAGAATTTTTTGGTAATCAAGAACTTGTGACTCCCCATAATAACGGTATTTCTTAGAATTAACCCTAGTTGGATTAAGAACACCTTTTTGGTCGTAAAAAAGGATGGTTCGCTTTGTGGTGCTGGCAAGTATTGCGAGCTGTCCGGCAGTAATGTAGCTTTTCATAATTTGACTATAACGTTACGTTATACTTTATTATAACCTATAGCCCAGGAGTAAGCAAATATATGAATAAAATTATCATTAAAGGAGCCAAAGAGAATAACCTTAAAAACGTAAATCTCATGATTTTGAGAAATAAGGTGGTCTGTTTTGTGGGTGTTTCTGGGTCTGGTAAATCGACAATTGCTTTTGACATTATTGCCCGGGAAGGACAGCGACAGTATTTTGAGTCGCTGCCCGCTTTTGCCAGAAGGTATCTTCAAAAATCCAACCGTCCGGCGGTAGACGAAATTAGTGGTATATCATCAACAATCGTCATTGGCCAGGATCGGATAGTCGGTAATCCGAGATCAACCGTAGGTACACTGACGGAGGCTTATACTTATTTGCGCCTGCTATATTCAAGGGTGGGATTGCCGTCCCTGGATTCTTCTTATTATTCATTTAATCATCCAAACGGCGCCTGTCATAAATGTAAAGGCTTAGGCCGGGTTATAGAATTGGACCCACAAAAATTAATCGACTTTACTAAAAGCCTAAATGATGGCGCACTTCTTCATAGCGAGTGGCGAGTTGGTGGCAGAATGTGGTCAATTATAAGAGCTACTCATTATTTTGACATGGATAAAAAGATCAAAGATTTTGCTAAGAAAGATGTAGAAAAGTTGCTCTATGCTCCCAAGCAACTCTGGCAAGACGAAAGTAAATACGGGGCCAATAAGTGGACATATTCTGGCATTATAACGAGACTTTCAAATAAGGATCGGCACGATAGAGACGAGTTGGGATATCTAAAAATGAAAAACTGCAGTGATTGCCTCGGAGGGAGACTGAACCAAAAAGCCTTAAGCGTGAAGATAAAAAGTAAAAATATTGGCGAGATTGGGAACATGTTTCTTCCTACATGCCTAGAATTTGTTAAGAGTATTGATCTTCCTCAGGCTATGGTTATTAAGCCCAGACTTGAAGCTCAACTTAAAAATTTGATAGATGCCGGGGTAGGCTATTTATCTTTAAATAGATCTACCGAGACATTGTCTGGTGGCGAGGCCCGAAGAGTTAAGCTGGCGCGGCAGATGGGCTGCGATTTAATAGAAACAATTTATGTTTTTGATGAACCAACGGCTGGTCTTCATCCTAAAGACATAGATAAAGTCATAAAAAATCTTTTTAAGTTGCGAGATAGAGGAAACACCGTATTGGTAGTTGAGCATGATCCATCGGTTATTAAAAAGGCCGATTATCTTATTGAAGTTGGTCCAGGCGGGGGTAAAAATGGCGGAATGATCATTGCCGAAGGGCCGTTAAAAGAAATATTAAATAATTCTGATTCAATATTAGCTCCTTATTTAAGGAATGGCCTAAATGATAGTTCTACAAAAGAAAAAAGAAGGCCGAGAGTATCTTTAGCCATTATTAATGCCAGAAGAAATAATCTTAAAGGTCTTGACGTAAATATCCCAACGGGATTATTAGTAGCGCTTACTGGCGTCTCAGGCTCTGGCAAAAGTTCGTTAGTTGAGGAAATTGTGGATCAACAGGGAGGAAAAATAGTATTAATAGATCAAAATCCGGTCGGTACTAATAAAAGAGCCTGCGTCGGAACCTATACTGGAATATTTGATGCCATTAGAAGAATCTTTGCCAAAGAACACCAAATAGCGGCAAGCCTTTTTAGTTTTAACGCAAGCGGAGCCTGTGAAGAATGTCATGGACAAGGTTACCTAGATTTGGAAATGAATTTTTTAGGCAATGTAAAAATTCATTGTGAAAGCTGTAATGGCAGCCGCTATAAAGCGAAAATATTAGGCCTTAAATATAAAGGCAAGAATATTACTGACGTTTTAAAAATGACAGCTGCGGAGACCTCTGAATTATTTGAAGATACCGAGGTTAGGACTAAAACCCAATTATTAATAGACGTGGGCCTTGATTATTTAGAAATTGGTCAAAGCCTGGATACGCTGTCCGGCGGAGAATCACAAAGGTTAAAACTCGCAAGTAAACTGCAAAAAAAAGGCGAGGTTTATATTTTGGATGAACCAACTTCCGGTCTTCACTTTGCCGACATTGAGAAATTACTAATGCTTTTAAATAGGCTCGTAGATAATGGCAACACGGTATTGGTTATTGAACATAACTTGGATGTGATTAAGAACGCAGATTGGATAATAGATCTGGGACCAGAAGGGGGAGAGAAAGGTGGCTATCTCATTGCTGAAGGGCCTCCGGCAAAAATAGCAGCGACAAAAAACTCTGATACCGGCAGGTATTTAAAAGATTTAATTAAAAGTTAAATAAAGCCTTTAATAATCCATGCCTCCGCCTGGCATGCTAGGCATGGTTGGGGTATCTTTTTTCTCCGGCAGATCGGTCACTAATGCCTCGGTCGTAAGTATCATCATGGCTACGGATGCCGCATTTTGTAATGCCGATCTGGTAACTTTAACGGGATCGACCACGCCGATAGCCAAAAGATCGTCGACTGCTTCGCCTTTAACCGCATCAAAACCATAATTTGGTTTTTTAGTGATATTGTCTTCGACGAGGCGCAAAATCCAGCCGCCGTCGACGCCGGCGTTTTCTGCTAGTTTACGGACAGGTAATTCTAAAACCTTTTTAAGAATTAAAACTCCTAATTGTTCGTCACCGGCAAAAGATAATTTATCCAGCGCCGATTTTCCTGCCTTAAGAAGGGCCGTGCCGCCGCCGACGACAATGCCTTCTTCAATCGCCGCTTTGGTTGCGGAAACCGCGTCGTTGACTCGTTCTTTTTTCTCTTTAAGCTCAATTTCGCTGGCCGCGCCGACATTGATAACGGCTACACCGCCTGATAGCTTGGCGAGTCTTTCCTGCAGTTTTTCTTTATCGAAATCAGAAGTGGTATTTTCAATTTCGGTCTTAATTTGGCTAATGCGCGCTTTAATTTTAGTGACGTCGCCTTTACCGCCAATAATACGGCAGTTATCTTTATCCGCCCAGATTTTGTCAGCACGGCCGCAATCTTCGACGGTAATGTTTTCTAATTTAGTACCGGTGTCTTCAGAAATGACCGTAGCGCCAGTTAAAATGGCGATATCTTCCAGCATGGCTTTGCGTCTGTCGCCAAAACCCGGAGCTTTAATGGCCAAAGTATTAAATGTTCCTCGAAGCTTATTAACCACCAGTGTTGCCAGTGCTTCGCCGTCGATTTCGTCGGCGATAATGACGAGATTTTTACTAACCTTAACGAATTTCTCTAAAAAGGGTAAAAGATCTTGAATTGAAGAGATTTTCTTATCGGTAATTAATAAATATGGTTCCTCAATTTCCGCTTCCATTTTGGCCGAATCAGTGACAAAATAGGCAGAGGCATAGCCTTTATCAAATTCCATGCCTTCTTTGTATTCGATTTCCATGGCCAAGCCCTTGCCTTCTTCAACCGTGACCACGCCGTCTTTACCGACTTTTTCTAAGGCATCAGCGATCAGTTGCCCGATTTGGTCGTCGCTAGCCGAAATCGTAGCAACTTGGGTTATTTCCTGTTTGTCTTTAACTTTTTTGGCCATTTTCTTAAGTTCCTCAACCACCGTAGCCACGGCTTTTTCCAAACCCTTATTTAAAATCATGGGATTAGCGCCAGCGGTAATATTCTTCATCCCTTCATTAACAATGCCTTGGGCTAGGAGTGTAGCTGTCGTGGTTCCGTCTCCGGCCACGTCGTTGGTTTTATCAGCCGCTTGTTTAACGAGCTGAGCCCCCATGTTTTCAAATGCATCTGCCAAATCAATTTCTTTGGCCACCGAGACACCGTCGTGGACAACCGTCGGCGCACCCCATTTTTTATCCAAAGCCACATTGCGGCCCTTAGGACCAAGAGTCGTTACGACAGCCTTAGCGAGCTGGTTGACACCGGATACCAGCTTTTGCCTGGCGTCTTCGGAAAATAAAATTTGTTTAGCCATATTAAGCCTCCAATTTTTAATTATTAATTTCTAATTTTTAATTACTCGACGATTGCCAAAACGTCTTTTTGTTCAACGAGTAGCCATTCTTCTGATCCGACCTTAATCTCGTTGCCGCCCCATTTTTTATACATCACTTTTTGTCCGACCCGAACGACCATGGGGATGGTTTTGCCATCGTCAGAAACAGCACCCGTACCAATGGCCATAACTTGGCCAACTTGCGGTTTTTCCTTGGCAGAATCGGGTAAAAGAATACCAGAAGGGGTCTTAGTCTCTTCCTCGAGGGGTTTAACCAAAACATAATCAAATAAAGGTTTAATCTTATTTGGTGTAACAGCCATGATCCTCCTTAAATTAAACTATTGGCACTCATCTTAAGCGATTGCTATTTTATAACACACAAAATTTTTTTGTCAAGAGGGAAGAAAGTGGTGTCTTGTAGGGAGGTCAGCACATAGTATACAGTTTTCCGATAAACAGAGATTTGTAAATTATCGTAATACCGCTTTACAGATATTCGGCCAGGAATATGATG
>JACPZF010000023.1 GCA_016195615.1 Candidatus Gottesmanbacteria bacterium
AAATAGCAAAGGAAGGAAAGCTTTGCAAGGCATCGAGTAGAGGCAAGCCAATTGATTCGATTTTTTCCGAAGAGGTAACGACTAAAGCAAGACTGGCAGCGATTATAAGCGAGAAAACATAGGCGGTAAGAACTCTCATCAAGCTGGCGAAAAATCCGACAAAAAACTCCTGGGCATTAAGGGTGGTAAACCCGAGATATAAAATTAAAAGCAATAAAAAAATGGTAAAAACGAGGGAAATTTTTAACGCCTGTCCTTTTTTATGGACGATTTTAATATTATGGGTATACCTCATAAGTCTATTGTAGCACTGTTAAGGAATACTCTGCCGTATAATCTTTTGAATTTATAAGGCTGTATAGATTATAATTATAGGTATGACAGAAACAGAAAGAGTCAATACCGGCGCCATATTTTTAAATGAACGCCTGGGTGAAAGACGAGCGCTTGTCATTCATAATTTACCAGAAAACCTCGGAAATCCTGATTTAATAAATTTTCTTCAACGCAATAGATTTCCAGTAAAATCGTTACAGGAAATATTAGCAGAAGATTTAGAACAGGAGTGGACTGATTTAGACGCCTTCGAGGGGCATCCTGCGAAGAAACCGATTGAAACACTTGCCATTCGTACGATGAATATTTCACTCTACGGAGAGATTGAGTCTACAAGGGTTCATTCTTTGGGCGGCGGCAGTAATACTAAGTATCGGGTTCCCTCTTATCCTATTCCCGGAATCGAAATTGTCGTGCTAAAAAATGATGGTAAATTAGTTTATACAATTCCTCTCGAAACAATCAGCGTACCCGGTGCTTTGTACTTAGCATCGGTGAAAAGCTTACCTCCTGTAACCCTATCACAATCAGGAGACGCGCTTCTTTTAGAAGAGGGTATTGCAAGGAAACTTACGTCTGCCGAAGAAGGTACTCAATATCTTTATATTGGCCGCCCTTGGGACTTGAAGAACTATCACATGGTTGCACGAAGACAGCCAGGAAGAGATGTTTCACGTAAATTCCATTACCTAACATAACCTTTGACTAAAAAAGCTTATGATTGGAAGAAGAGACAATTAAATGTGGAGTAAATTTAGCCTATACAAATGCTACTTTTTTTCTGTGGTTGCCAAAAGATAAACATCAGCAACTTTTTCTAATCCTTCTTCGCCAAAAGTATCCACTAAAAATTGTTTGGTCTGATTAAAAGCTTCCAAGAGATTATCAGTCAATTTTCCGCTATCAAATAGTGGTTTGTGTGTTAAATAAAAAACGAGATGGTAATCGTATTGGCCCGAAATTTTGGTTTTTTCTATTCCGCCTACTGCATCCGCAACGGCAAAACGTTGCCTTTTTCTTTTATCTGTTTCTGTTTCATAAGCCATGGCGGGGTTCCATTTAAAGCCAAAAGACTTGCCAGCTTGTTCTCTCGTTCCTCGAATAACTTGATTACCGCTAGTGACATAAAGTTCATTCGCGCCAGTCCTTTCTGCTATTTCTTCGCCAATTAGTTGTGCTGTTGTTGTATCAGCACCCCCTAAGGAAAATCCAATCATTGGGTGACCATCGGGCGATATTCCCACACCAATCGGTTTTAGATCGATATTCTCTGCGTTATTTTTTAATCCCATAGATTTATTACTTAATTTAGCCTAATTATACGCTATTTTTGCTAATTATCAAAAGTAATTTATATTCTTTGTTATAATTAACAAAGCTTTCTATCATGAAGATTAATCTCGAAGACCTACGAAAATTTCTTATTTCTTCCAATAAGGCTGGTTATGCCACTGGGGAAGAAAAAGCCTGGATAAAAGAAAAAGATCGATCAACTACGATTAACTATAAAAAAAATAAGTGGAAATCTCACGACAATTTTTTTGGCGGCGAGCCCTACGGCGGCAGAACCGTTGTTTTTTATGAGAATAAACCTGTTTGGATCATGGTTTATTACGGCTTGGTAGAAAAAACAATTAGCGATCCGGAAACAATTTATAAAGTTTTAAGAAACGCTCTTCGTTTAATGCCAAAAGACTATCCTTTCCGCGGCCTGGCCAGATATAAAGAGGCAGAGTATTTGTATGTTAATAAATGGTTTGGTAACCTTGAAAATTTTTCCGGCAAGGAAATTATTAAGATAGGGAAACGAGTCGTTTATAAAGCAAATTATATGGGAGGTCTGGTAGATCAAAGATTTAGAGTGTGAATAACATGACAGCTATAAGTTTTGAAGTTGGCCTTTGGGCATGCGAATGCCTTCGCCGGGAACCAGTTCGTAACCAGTTGGCTTATCGGTTTCGTCAAACAATTTCATTAAACATTTGCCGCTGATTTGGGTTAAATTTTCTATGGCTTTTGGTCGCTATTTTTTTTATTTTCCATAGTCTTTTAAATCTATAATTTTGACTCCGTCAATCGTTTTTTTTTGGTGTTTGGGATTGTCTGTTAGTAGTGGGGCATTGTATTCTTTGGCTACTGCCACAAACGCCGCATCATAAAAAGTCATATTGTTTTCATAGGCAATTTTTATTGTTTCCTGGGCCTGTTTTTCATTTTGGGAAACAAACTGGACGGGAATGCTGTAATATGCCGATAGGGAACCCATGGTGTTTTGTAAAGACATTTGTTTATGCAAAAGAGCGTTGGCGATTTCGTATTTAGCCAGTTCAGGTTGCAGCAACAAAATTTTTCCTTTCTGAACCTCTTTAAGGATTTTATCTGCCTGCGTTGTATAGTTTTCGTTTTGTCTGTTGAGCCATTTTACGGTGACGGACGAATCAATTACTTTTAGCTGTTTGGTTTTCATAATTAATGTTTTTGGCGGTCATCATTAATGAATTTTGCCAAATTACCCCTTTTTCCCTTAAAAGAGCGGCTGAGTTCAATTTTCAGCCAAATATCGGGCCAGTTTGGTTCAGATTTTTCTGTATAAGGTTTTATTATCAGTTCATTTCTGGTTATAGTTGTAATTGTTACTACTGTATTAGAAGCGGGCCATTTTAAGGTGGCCCTTATTTTTTCGGGGATGGTGAGCTGACCCCGGTCTCTGATAATAGCGGTACCTTGGGTGTTTGTCATATAATTCAGAATATCAGAAAATCAGAATTTTGTCAACATAGTAATTTAAAGTACAATTGATGTAATTGGATAAGTAAATTCTATGACATTTACCAAATACCGTATTTTAATTTATTGCCAAAATCCCGACCAACTCCAAGGCAACTGCTGGCAATTTGTGGGAAAAAAATGAAAAAAACCGCCCTCCAACTTTTGGCGCAAAGAGATTTAGCGAGAAAAGAGAAAGACTTCAAAAAAGCCGACAGCATCAGGAGAGAAATAGAAGTGATGGGATACCAAATAGTTGATGGAGTAAAAGGTGTTGAGTTACTGCGAATTAAAGAATTAAAGAATCAAGGAATTAAGGAATTAAAGAAGGGATTAGTCGCGGTATTTGGTTCAGGAGAAATGTCGCCAACCGGAAGAAGAATCCACGAATATTTAATTTCCGATAAAAAGCCACCTGTTAAAATTGCGCTTTTGGAAACGCCAGCCGGTTTTGAAGAAAATCCCAGATCTTGGTATGGGAAGCTAGCGGAAATGTTAGAAGTTGGCCTAGCACCATATCAACCCCAAATATTTTTTGTCGAAGCCCTAACCCGCAAAGGAACAAAAAGTACCAACGATAAAGAAATTCTTAGAACTCTTTTATCCGCGCACTATATTCATACCGGTGCCGGTAGTCCGACTTACGCCGTAAAACATTTAAAAAACTCTCTGGCTTTCAAATATCTTTACCAACAAAACCAAAAGGGTCTAAGCTTATCGTTTGCTTCGGCGGCCGCCATTGCGATTGGCAGATTTTGTTTACCCGTCTATGAAATTTATAAAGCCGGAGCCAATCTTCATTGGGAAGACGGCCTAGATTTTTTTAAACGGTTTGATTTAAATTTAACGATCATTCCTCATTGGAATAACCAAGAGGGAGGGGCCGAAATCGATACCAGCTGTTGTTATATGGGGCAAAAGCGATTTAACGAATTAAGAAAAATTTTACCCGGAGCAACGACGATTTTAGGAATTGACGAACAAACCGCAGCGGTTTTTGATCCTAATAAAAAAGAGGTTTTAATTATGGGCAATGGTGAGGTGGTCGTAATAAAAGGCCAAAAGGCAGATCATTTTTCCAGTGGAGAAAACTTTTCTTTTACGCTTTTAAATTAATGTTAAAATGCAAAAATGAACGATTTATTTGGCAAGAAAAAAACTCTCATCGGGATGGTGCATCTTTTACCACTGCCCGGCGCGCCGCTTTTTCAAAATAACTTTTCGCAAACCATTGACAGAGCAGTAGGTGAAGCCAAAATATTAGAAAAGGCAGGATTTACTGCGGTACTAGTAGAAAACTACGGCGACGTGCCGTTTGCCAAAGAGGCAGTTGACGAGCAGACTTTCCAGGCGATGGATGAAGTTTTAAAAAAAGTAAGAGCAGAGGTTAAATTGCCAATCGGAGTTAATGTTTTAAGAAACGACAGTCTGTCGGCGATGAAGTTGGCCCACCAAAATGGCTGTCAATTTATCAGAGTTAACGTCTTATCAGGAGGGATGTTAACCGACCAAGGAGTAATCGAAGGAAAAGCCTACGAACTATTAAGACTAAGAAAACAACTAAGCAGCAAAGTTTTAATTTTGGCCGACGTCCTAGTTAAACATGCCATCCCGCTAGGTAAGATTGATGTTTCAGCAGTAGCAAGAGATACGGCTTACCGCTCGCTTGCGGATGCATTAATTGTAACTGGGGCGGAAACAGGGAAAGAGGCAGGTTTAGAAAGACTTCTGGCGGTAAAAAAAGCCGTGCCGGACAGACCGCTTTTAGTTGGAAGCGGGATAAATATTAACAATATTCATAAATACTTAGCGATCGCCGACGGTGCCATCGTTGGTACGGGCCTTAAGATTGACAACCAGACCACTAGTCCGATTTCTTTAGAGAAAGCGAGAGGACTGGTAGAAGTATTAAGGAACCAAGGAATCAAGGAACCAAGGAATCAAGGAATCAAGGAATCAAAGAAGTAAGGAATTAAGGAATTAAACAATCAACAGCATGATAAATATTTTCCAAATTATTGATCAGGAAAAAAAATGGCCCATTCGCAGTGTCCAGAAAAAAGATCTTCGCAAACTAGAATACGGCTTAATGTATCGGCGCTATCGGAAATTAATGGAGCTAAGTTTTTTAGATCACCAATACGAAAAAAAAGTCTATTTGGTAGCTCTGGTTAAAAATAAGGTCGCGGGCCAAATCATCATTGACTGGCGGATTTTAAAAGACGAAACGAAATCCGATGGCAAAATTCGCGCGTATCTTTATTCGCTCCGTGTTTATCCACCATACCGTAGTAAAGGCTTAGGAACAGCCATGATTCTCTTTTGTGAAAATTTTTTGCGGGAACGAGGTTTTAAAATTGCCACGATTGCCTGCGAAAAGAAAAACCCGCGCGCCCTGAAACTTTATGAAAAAGTAGGCTATAAGATATTTAAAGAAGAAGAGTCGGCGTGGGAGTTTTATGACCACAATAGTATCTTAAGAAAAATGAAAGAGCCGGAGTGGATTTTGGAGAAAGAGCTAACTACTTAGCTATTTGCCTGAGCGCAGTTTTTACTTCGCTTAAAAACTTCTTAAAATTCCTCGGCTCGGAGAGCATATCGTATTTTCCCGTATCGAATTCCAAAACATGCTTTTCTTCGGATCTAAGTTTCTCCACGAGCTCATTTAAGCGATCGCTTAATTGGTAAAGATAAACCTGATCATAAGCTTTTTCAAAATCCCGGCCGCGCAGAGCAATTCTTTCGAGAAGCACCAAGGGCTTGGCTTTTAAGACAACGACCAAATCTTCATCGCCATCGTAAGAGCTCTTTTTAATATCTTCTGTCAAATCAAGATAAAACTGCCATTCGGCATCCGTCATCGTCCCTTGTTTCAAATGATTCCTGGCATAAACCCAACAACTCATGAGGATGCCGCTATCGACAATAACCGAGCCTTTTTTTAACAAATCTCTTACCGCCGCTAGTTTCTTAAGGCGCGCTTTGGTAAAATATAATTCCGTGGCAAAGGACCAGCGCGGGCGGTCGTTAACATACATCGGTAAAAAAGGATTTTGTTCAAAAAGATCGGCATCGACGAGAGGAGATTTTAATTCTTTAGCCAGAAACTGACTGACGGTGGTTTTGCCCGAAGCAATATTTCCCAAAACGGCAATATGAAAGTGTTTTTTAACGGACATAAAAGCATTATACAATTTTAATCCGCCATCGCAAAGACGTCTACGATCTCCTAAAACAGCTTTTGGATTAGAGTTGTTTAACAAATACCTCTATCATATAATACTATTATGATAAAAAATAAACTTATTTCCACCAATCCCGCGAAAAATTACGAAGTGGTCGGCTCTGTTGATATTTCTACACTTTCTGAAATTAAACAAAAAGTAGAAGAAGCACAAAAAACCAAAACCTTATGGAAAGAACTGGGAATTACAAAAAGATTGGAATATGTTTGGCAGATTTACGAAAAGTTAATAGAGAAAAAAAAAGACCTAATAAATACAATTATTAAAGAAACCGGAAAATCTTTGAAAGACGCTGAGTCAGAACTTGATAGATATGGCAATAATTTTAAATGGTTTTTAGAAAATGGTGAAAAGTCTTTACAGGACGAGATAACTTTTGAAGACGAAAAAATAATCCATAAAGTTAAATATGAACCAATGGGTGTGGCGGCAGTTATTACTCCCTGGAATCACCCTTTTGGCATGTTTGTCTGGGGAGCGATTCCTAATTTAATTGCCGGCAATACGGTGGTTTTTAAACACTCCGAAGAGTGTCCTCTAACCGGAAAATTAATTGAAGAAATAATAAATTCCATTAATCTTCCAAAAGGAGTATTTAGTGAGGTTTATGGTGATGGAAAAGTGGGGAAAATGCTTTTAGAACAGAATATTAATTTAATTTGGTTTACGGGAAGTTCAGCTGTAGGTAAAAGCATTTATAAAATGGCAGGAGAAAAATTCGTCAAAGCGATTTTAGAAATGGGGGGTTCAAATCCGGGAATAATTTTTGAAGATGCTCAAGTAGACAGGTTTATTGATAAACTTTATGTGAAAAGATTTTCAACCTGTGGGCAAACCTGTGATGCCTTAAAAAGGTTGATAGTTCATAAATCTTTATTTAATGAGGTGGTGGAAAAACTAAAATTAAAAGTTGAAGAAAAGGTGGTTGGCTATCCGGAAGACCCAAAAACAGATATAGGAAGCTTGGTGGCAAAAAGACAGGTTGAGCTTTTGGATGCACAAGTAAAAGATGCAGTTAAAAAGGGAGCTCAAGTGATAACAGGTGGAAAGCAGCCAAAAAATTTACACGGCGCTTTTTATCGGCCAACAATTTTAACTAAGGTGACAAAAAACATGAGGGCTTGGAGCGAAGAAACTTTTGGACCAGTTTTAGTAGTTGTGCCTTTTGAAACAGAAGAAGAAGCAATCACGCTTGCCAACGATACAAAATACGGATTGGGTTCTTTAATCTTTACCAACGATAAGAAAAAAGCAAAAAGAGTTGCAGAAAGGCTTGAGGCAGGAACAGTAGAAATAAACTTAGGAAATCATTGGTTAACCTGCAATCCTTTTGGAGGATATAAAGATTCAGGTATGGGAAGAGAACATGGTAAATGGGGTTTTCAGGAGTTAACTCAAATTAAAGTTATTTCCTCCGAAAAATAATACACTCTAATAATACGTAAAGGTCATTTCAAAACTAGTTTTGTTGAAAGTATAGCACTTTGACAACTAAAATGGACAGTACACCGAGAAAGGAGTACTGCCCATGTATGATATTAACAAACTGGTGCCAAAAAGGGTATGGAATAAATTATTAGAAG